>NZ_JBFUBU010000003.1:0-165021 GCF_056405595.1 Polaromonas sp. P1_G1 | reverse complement strand
GCAAGGAAATGGTCATGCCAGGCGATAACGTGTCGATCACCGTCAAGCTGATCAACCCGATCGCCATGGAAGAAGGTCTGCGCTTCGCCATCCGCGAAGGCGGCAAGACCGTCGGCGCCGGCGTCGTTGCCAAGATCATTGCGTAATTTGCAAGGTTTGATGGAGGGGTATAGCTCAATTGGCAGAGCGTCGGTCTCCAAAACCGAAGGTTGTAGGTTCGATTCCTACTGCCCCTGCCACCTGATGACTGATGTGTATCAGCGTTGAGGGTGGTTTGAAAAGTTAAAAAGCAAGCCCGCCGGGGGTCAAAACCCCAGGTGGGCTTAAGCGTCTGGAAAGACGCCCGAAGATTGAACAGGAAATCTGCCAACCATGGCCACTTCTCAAGTTGAAACCGTCAGTACCAGCGCCGACAAGGCCAAGCTGGGCGCGGCCGTTGCTCTGGTGCTGGCCTCCCTGGTGGGCTTTTACCTGCTGGCCAAGCAAGGCCAGGTGGTCCAGTGGGCTGCCCTGATCGCCGGGCTGGTGGCGGCCGTGGCGGTGTTCATGCTGTCCGAGCCGGGCAAGCAGTTCGTGGCCTTCGGCCGCGACTCATGGCGCGAAGTCAAAAAAGTCGTCTGGCCGGCCCGTCGTGAAGCCATCCAGATGACGGCTTATGTATTCGGTTTCGTGGTGATCATGGCGCTGTTTTTGTGGTTTACGGACAAGACGCTCGAATGGGTGTTTTACGACCTGCTCTTGGGATGGAAACGATAATGAGCGATCTGAATGGCACGGTAGTCAGCGAAGTGGCGGCGGGTACGTCCCTCACGCCGACGCCAGGCATGCAGTGGTATGTCGTCCATGCCTATTCCGGCATGGAAAAAGCGGTCGAGCGCAACATCGTCGAACGCATCAACCGCGCGGGCATGCAGTCCAAGTTCGGCCGTTTCCTGGTGCCCACCGAAGAAGTGGTCGAAATCAAGAACGGCCAGAAGAAAACGACGGAACGCCGCTTCTTTCCTGGTTACGTCCTGGTCGAAATGGTCATGGACGATGAAACTTGGCACCTGGTGAAGCACACCAACAAGGTTACCGGTTTTGTCGGCGGAGCCAAGAACCGCCCGGCCCCGATTTCCGAGGAAGACGTCCAGAAGATCGTCAGCCAGATGCAGGTCGGCACCGAGAAGCCGCGGCACAAGGTGGAGTTCGAAACCGGCGAATACGTGCGCGTCAAGGACGGCCCGTTCACCGACTTCAACGGCACGGTGGAAGAGGTCAATTACGACAAGAACAAGGTGCGTGTGTCGGTCACGATTTTCGGCCGCGCCACACCGGTGGAACTGGAATTCAGCCAGATCGAAAAAACGTAATTTCGGTTCGGCATTCAATTTCGCGCCTTGCAACTCGGCGCGAAACGGTCCCCAGGGACTGTTTTTGAGTTGTGTAACCCCCGGGGAGCCCGGGCCTGCCTTGATGGCGGCGCCCAGGCGTTATGACCCGCAAGGAGAAAAGTATGGCGAAAAAAATCGTCGGCTTTATCAAGCTGCAAGTGCCAGCTGGTAAGGCTAACCCGTCCCCCCCGATCGGCCCTGCGCTCGGTCAGCGTGGCCTGAACATCATGGAATTCTGCAAGGCATTCAATGCGCAGACCCAGGGTGTGGAGCCCGGTCTGCCGCTGCCTGTGGTGATCACGGCATTTGCCGACAAGAGTTTCACCTTCGTCATCAAGACGCCTCCCGCAGGCGTCCTGATCAAGAAGGCCATCAAGCTCGACAAGGGTTCTGCCACGCCGCACACGGTGAAGGTGGGCAAGATCTCCCGCGCACAGCTGGAAGAAATCGCCAAGACCAAAATGAAAGACATGACGGCTGCTGACCTCGACGCCGCAGTTCGTACTATTGCCGGCACGGCCCGTTCCATGGGTGTGTCGGTGGAGGGTGTTGTATGAGCAAGCTGACCAAGCGCCAAAAAACCATCGGCGACAAAATCGACAGCAACAAGCTGTACGCGCTGCCTGAGGCCCTGGGCCTTGTGAAAGAGTTCGCCGTCGCCAAATTCGATGAGTCCATCGATGTGGCCGTGCAGCTCGGCATCGACGCCAAGAAGTCCGACCAGGTCGTTCGCGGCGCGGTTGTGCTGCCCAACGGCACCGGCAAGACCAAGCGTGTGGCTGTGTTTGCCCAAGGCGCCAAGGCTGAAGAAGCCAAGGCCGCCGGCGCTGACATCGTCGGCATGGACGATCTGGCTGCTGAAATCAAGGCAGGCAAGATGGACTTCGACGTCGTGATCGCTTCCCCCGATGCAATGCGCATCGTAGGTACCCTGGGCCAGGTGCTCGGCCCCCGCGGCCTGATGCCCAATCCCAAGGTTGGCACCGTCACGCCTGACGTCGCCCAGGCTGTGCGCAACGCAAAAGCCGGCCAGGTCCAGTTCCGCGTCGACAAGGCCGGTATCGTGCACGGCACCATCGGCCGCCGCTCGTTCGACACCGACAAGCTGCAGGGCAACCTGGCTGYGTTGATCGATGCGCTGCAAAAAGCCAAGCCGGCTTCGAGCAAGGGTGTGTATTTGAAGAAAGTGGCGGTTTCGTCCACGATGGGTGTGGGCGTTCGCGTCGACACGCAAACCATCGCAGCGTAATCGCGAAAATTTGAGCAACCCGCAGGGGCTGCTCAATGTGGTGGGCTGCCGGGGTTCGCTCCGGCAGGTCATCCAAGACCGTTGGCGCGACAGGCTTTTTGGGCTTGCCGCTTAATCGAAAGACAGCCAACGCAGATGGCGGTCCCGCTGCTTGAATGGTTTTGCAAAGAATCTGAAAACAGTTGGTCGCTGAACATGAGCGTGTTGAAGGGCAGACAGCCGGCGCAAGCAGGCTTACACCCGACGGCACATTTTTAAGGAGTAGACCTTGAGTCTCAACCGCAGTGAGAAACAAGCCGTCATTGATGAAGTGACTGGCCTCGCCGCTAAAGCTCAAACGCTCGTGATGGCGGAATACCGTGGTATCACGGTCGCTGACATGACCCGTCTGCGCAGCCAAGCCCGCGACAAAGGCGTGACCCTGAGTGTTCTGAAGAACACCCTGGCTCGCCGCGCAGTGGCCGGCAGTGCATTCGAAGTCGTGTCCGACCAGATGACCGGTCCGCTGATCTACGGCTTTTCTACCGATGCAGTAGCTGCCGCGAAAGTGGTATCTGACTTCGCCAAGACCAACGACAAGCTGGTCATTCGCGGTGGTGCATTCGGTGGCAAGACCCTGGACGTGAACGGCGTGAAGCAACTGGCCAACATCCCTTCCAAGGAAGTGTTGCTGGCCCAGGTGTGTGGCTTGCTGATGTCCCCCATGTCGCGTACGGCCGTTGTGCTGGGCGCGCTGGCGGCGAAAAAGGGCGGCGGCGCAGCCGAAGCCCCTGCAGCAGCTGAACCTGTAGCAGCGTAATTACCCAACTTTTTTAGGAAATCAAAATGGCATTCGATAAAGACGCATTTTTGACCGCGCTGGATAGCATGACGGTCCTCGAACTCAACGAACTGGTGAAATCCATCGAAGAGAAATTTGGCGTGAGCGCTGCCGCAATGGCTGCTCCCGCTGCTGCTGGCGGCGGCGGTGCCGCTGCTGCCGCTGAAGAGAAGACCGACTTCAACGTCGTGCTGCTCGAAGCTGGCGCAAACAAGGTGTCGGTCATCAAGGCCGTGCGCGAAATCACCGGTCTGGGCCTGAAAGAAGCCAAAGACCTGGTGGACGGCGCTCCGAAGAATGTCAAGGAAGGCGCTCCAAAGGCCGACGCAGAAGCTGCGAAGAAGAAGCTCGAAGAAGCCGGCGCGAAAGTCGAACTCAAGTAATTCTTGGTGTTCGAGAAGGCTGGAAGACCGTAGTCGGGCTTCCAGCCTTTCGTGCTTCAAGGAGCACATCGAAAGCGGGTTTAAACCGCCCGTTTTTGAGTGCCCTTCGAATATCCGGCAGGCTTGCAGCCCGCCGGGTGTTTGGTAGAAGCACTGGAAAGCAGATCTAAAACGTCTGCTTTCCAGTGTTTTCTGACCCCGACTGCAGAAAACGCCTTGGTTCGGGTGACGTGCAATGCGTCACCGTCCGCCATGGTTGGTAGTGGCCAACCACCAAGCTGCCTGAATACGTGGTGTATTCGGGCACGAGAGTCGCCAGAGCCCATCAACGCGGAGAACTCATGGCCTATTCCTACACCGAACGTAAACGCATCCGCAAAAGCTTCGGCAACCGCGAAAGCGTGTTGACTGTTCCCTATTTGCTGCAAATGCAGAAAGACGCGTACACAGCGTTCCTGCAAGCCGACCGCGCCCCCCAGAAGCGCACCATCGAAGGCCTGCAGGCAGCGTTTGACAACGCATTCCCTATCGTCTCGCACAATGGTTTTGTCGAGATGAAGTTCATCGAGTACAACCTGGCCAAGCCCGCCTTCGACGTGCGCGAGTGCCAGACCCGTGGACTCACATTCGCCTCGGCCGTGCGCGCCAAGGTGCAGCTGATCATTTATGACCGCGAATCATCCACGTCGCAGTCCAAGGTGGTCAAGGAAGTGAAAGAGCAGGAAGTCTACATGGGCGAAGTGCCCCTGATGACCGACAAGGGCTCCTTCGTGATCAATGGGACCGAACGCGTGATCGTGTCCCAGCTGCATCGCTCCCCCGGCGTGTTCTTTGAACACGACAAGGGTAAAACCCACAGTTCGGGCAAGCTGCTGTTCTCGGCTCGCATCATCCCCTACCGTGGCTCCTGGCTTGACTTCGAGTTCGACCCGAAGGACGTGCTGTACTTCCGTGTCGACCGCCGCCGCAAGATGCCGGTCACCATCCTGCTCAAGGCCATCGGCCTGAACCCGGAATCCATCCTCGCGAACTTCTTCGTGTTCGACAACTTCCGCCTGATGGACAGCGGTGCGCAGATGGAATTCGTCGCCGAGCGCATGCGCGGTGAAGTGGCCCGCTTCGACATCACCGACAAGAACGGCAAGGTCGTCGTCGCCAAGGACAAGCGCATCACGGTTCGCCACACCCGCGAACTCGAGCAGAGCAACACCACCACCATCAGCGTGCCGGAAGACTTCCTGGTCGGCCGCGTGGTCGCCAAGAACATCGTCGACGCCGAAACCGGTGAGATCATCGCCAAGGCCAACGACGAGCTGACCGAAGTGCTGCTGAAGAAGCTGCGCGTGGCCGGCGTGCAGGACCTGCAGGTGCTGTACACCAACGAACTCGACCAGGGCGCGTACATTTCGCAAACCCTGCGCGCCGATGAAACGGCCGACGAGTTCGCCGCCCGCGTCGCGATCTACCGCATGATGCGCCCCGGCGAGCCGCCGACGGAAGACGCGGTGCAGGCCCTGTTCCAGCGCCTGTTCTACAACCCGGACACCTACGACCTGTCGCGCGTGGGCCGCATGAAGTTCAACGCCCGTGTCGGCCGCGACTCTTCCACCGGTCCCATGGTCATGACCAACGAGGACATCTTGGCTGTCGTCAAGATCCTGGTCGACCTGCGCAACGGCAATGGCGAAGTCGATGACATCGACCACCTCGGCAACCGCCGCGTGCGTTGTGTCGGCGAACTCGCCGAGAACCAGTACCGCACCGGCCTGGCGCGTATCGAAAAGGCCGTGAAAGAGCGTTTGGGTCAGGCCGAGCAAGAGCCGCTGATGCCTCACGACCTGATCAACAGCAAGCCGATCTCCGCTGCCCTGAAGGAATTCTTCGGCGCATCGCAGCTGTCGCAGTTCATGGACCAGACCAACCCGCTGTCCGAAATCACACACAAGCGCCGTGTTTCGGCCCTTGGCCCGGGCGGTTTGACCCGCGAACGCGCAGGTTTCGAAGTGCGCGACGTGCACGTGACCCATTACGGCCGCGTCTGCCCGATTGAAACGCCTGAAGGCCCGAACATCGGCCTGATCAACTCGCTGGCCTTGTACGCCCGCCTCAACGAGTACGGTTTCATCGAAACCCCGTACCGCCGTGTGGTGGACAGCAAGATCACCGACCAGATCGATTACCTGTCGGCCATCGAAGAAGGCAAGTACGTGATCGCCCAGGCCAATGCCCTGCTGGACGAGTCCGGCAAGCTGACCGGCGACCTGGTGTCCGCCCGTGAAAACGGCGAATCCGTGCTGGTCGGCGCAGAGCGCATCCAGTACATGGACGTTTCGCCCGCGCAGATCGTCTCGGTGGCCGCTTCCCTCGTGCCCTTCCTGGAGCACGATGACGCCAACCGCGCGCTGATGGGCGCCAACATGCAGCGCCAGGCCGTGCCTGTGCTGCGTCCCGAGAAGGCCTTCGTCGGCACCGGCATCGAGCGCGTTTCCGCGGTCGACTCCGGCACCGTGGTGACGGCCAATCGTGGCGGTGTGGTCGATTACGTCGATGCCACCCGCATCGTGGTGCGCGTCAATGACGCGGAAGCCCTGGCCGGCGAAGTCGGTGTGGACATCTACAACCTGATCAAGTACCAGCGTTCCAACCAGAACACCAACATCCACCAGCGCCCCATCGTCAAGATGGGCGACAAGCTGGCCAAGGGTGACGTGATCGCCGACGGCGCATCGACGGACATCGGCGAACTGGCCCTGGGCCAGAACATGCTGGTGGCTTTCATGCCCTGGAACGGCTATAACTTCGAGGATTCGATCCTGATCTCCGAGCGCGTGGTGGCCGAAGACCGCTACACCTCGATTCACATCGAAGAACTCGTGGTGATGGCCCGCGACACCAAGCTGGGCTCCGAAGAAATCACGCGCGACATTCCCAATCTGTCCGAACAGCAGCTCAACCGCCTTGACGAGTCCGGCATTATTTATGTCGGCGCTGAAGTCCAGCCGGGCGACACGCTGGTCGGCAAGGTCACGCCCAAGGGCGAGACCACGCTGACGCCGGAAGAAAAACTGCTGCGCGCCATCTTCGGCGAAAAAGCCAGCGACGTGAAGGACACTTCGCTGCGCGTGAGCCAGGGTTCGCAAGGCACCGTGATCGACGTGCAGGTCTTCACCCGTGAAGGCATTGTTCGCGACAAGCGCGCCCAGCAGATCATCGACGACGAGCTCAAGCGTTTCCGCCTGGACCTGAACGACCAGCTGCGCATCGTGGAAGCCGACGCGTTCGACCGTATTGAGAAAATGCTGGTCGGCAAGGTCGCCAACGGCGGCCCGAAGAAACTCGCCAAGGGCAGCAAGATCGACAAGGCCTACCTGGCCGACGTCGAGAAGTACCACTGGTTCGACATCCGCCCGGCGGAAGACGACGTGGCTTCGCAGCTGGAAAGCGTCAAGAATGCCATGGAGCAGACGCGCCACAGCTTCGACCTGGCTTTTGAAGAAAAGCGCAAGAAGCTCACGCAGGGCGACGAACTGCCGGCCGGCGTGCTGAAGATGGTCAAGGTCTACCTGGCCGTCAAGCGCCGCCTGCAACCCGGCGACAAGATGGCCGGCCGCCATGGCAACAAGGGTGTGGTGTCCAAGATCGTTCCGGTCGAAGACATGCCCTACATGGCCGACGGCACACCGTGCGACATCGTGCTGAACCCGCTGGGCGTGCCTTCGCGCATGAACGTGGGCCAGGTGCTTGAAGTCCATCTGGGCTGGGCTGCTAAGGGCCTGGGCCAGCGGATCGGCGACATGCTGCAAGCCGAAGCCAAGGTGGCCGAGCTGCGCAAGTTCATGGACACRCTGTACAACAAGTCCGGCCGCACCGAAGACCTGGCCAAGCTGTCGGATACCGACGTGCTCGAGATGGCCAGCAACCTGGCCACCGGCGTGCCTTTCGCGACGCCGGTGTTCGACGGTGCTTCGGAAGAAGACATCATGACCATGCTCAAGCTGGCCTACCCGGACGACATCGCCAAGGCCAAGGGCCTGACGGCGACGCGCACCCAGGCCCAGCTGTACGACGGGCGCACGGGCGACCAGTTCGAGCGCACGACGACGGTCGGCTACATGCACGTCCTGAAACTTCACCATCTGGTGGACGACAAGATGCACGCCCGCTCGACCGGCCCCTACAGCCTGGTCACGCAGCAGCCGCTGGGCGGCAAGGCGCAATTCGGTGGACAGCGTTTCGGCGAGATGGAGGTCTGGGCGCTGGAAGCCTACGGTGCCGCCTACACGTTGCAGGAAATGCTCACCGTCAAGTCCGACGACGTGCAGGGCCGTACCAAGGTGTACGAGAGCATCGTCAAGGGCGAGCACGCGATCACGGCCGGCATGCCCGAGTCGTTCAACGTGCTGGTCAAGGAAATCCGTTCGCTCGGTATCGACATCGAGCTGGAACGCAGCTAATCAACAGGAAAGAAAAGGATTTAACTCATGAAATCATTACTCGACCTGTTCAAGCAATTCACGCCGGATGAGCATTTCGATGCCATCAAGATCGGCATGGCCTCGCCCGAGAAGATCCGTTCGTGGTCTTTCGGCGAAGTCAAGAAGCCTGAAACCATCAACTACCGCACCTTCAAGCCCGAGCGCGACGGTCTTTTTTGCGCCAAGATCTTTGGCCCCATCAAGGATTACGAATGCCTGTGCGGCAAGTACAAGCGCCTCAAGCACCGCGGTGTCATCTGCGAGAAGTGCGGCGTTGAAGTCACGCAGACCAAGGTCCGCCGCGAGCGCATGGGTCACATCGACCTGGCCGCACCGTGCGCGCACATCTGGTTCCTGAAGTCGCTGCCGTCGCGCCTGGGCCTGGTGCTCGACATGACGCTGCGCGACATCGAGCGCGTGCTCTACTTTGAAGCATACGTGGTGACCGATCCCGGCATGACCCCGCTGAAGAAATTCAGCATCATGTCGGAAGACGACTACGACGCCAAGCGTAAGGAATACGGCGACGAGTACACCGCCAAGATGGGCGCCGAAGGCATCAAGGACCTGCTCGAAGGGCTGGACCTCGACGTCGAAATCGACAAGCTGCGCAACGACCTGACCGGTTCCGAAATCAAGATCAAGAAAAACGCCAAGCGCTTGAAATTGATGGAAGCGTTCAAGAAGTCCGGCATCAAGCCGGGCTGGATGGTGCTCGACGTGCTGCCCGTGCTGCCGCCGGACCTGCGTCCGCTGGTGCCGCTGGACGGCGGCCGCTTTGCGACCTCCGACCTGAACGACTTGTACCGTCGCGTCATCAACCGCAACTCGCGCTTGCGCCGCCTGCTGGAACTGAAGGCCCCTGAAATCATCGCGCGCAACGAAAAGCGCATGCTGCAGGAAGCCGTCGATTCGCTGCTGGACAACGGCCGTCGCGGCAAGGCCATGACGGGCGCCAACAAGCGCGCGCTGAAGTCCCTGGCCGACATGATCAAGGGCAAGTCGGGCCGTTTCCGCCAGAATTTGCTGGGCAAACGCGTCGACTACTCCGGCCGCTCCGTGATTACCGTGGGCCCGACGCTCAAGCTGCACCAGTGCGGCCTGCCSAAGCTGATGGCGCTGGAACTGTTCAAGCCTTTCATCTTCGCGCAGCTCGAGTCGCGCGGCATCGCCACGACCATCAAGGCGGCCAAGAAGGAAGTCGAATCCGGCACGCCGGTGGTCTGGGACATCCTGGAAGAGGTCATCAAGGAACACCCCGTGATGCTGAACCGTGCGCCCACGCTGCACCGTCTCGGCATCCAGGCCTTTGAGCCCATCCTGATCGAAGGCAAGGCTATCCAGCTGCACCCGCTCGTCTGCTCGGCCTTCAACGCCGACTTCGACGGCGACCAGATGGCCGTCCACGTGCCGCTGTCGGTGGAAGCGCAGATGGAAGCCCGCACCCTGATGCTGGCTTCGAACAACATCTTGTTCCCCGCCAACGGCGAGCCTTCCATCGTTCCTTCGCAGGACGTTGTGCTGGGCCTGTACTACACGACCCGCGACCGTACCAACGGCAAGGGCGAAGGCCTGGTGTTCTCGGACACCGGCGAAGTCCGCCGCGCGTTCGACGCGGGTGAGCTCGACCTGAACGCCCGCATCAGCGTGCGCCTGACCGAGTACACCAAGGACAAGGCCACCGGCGAATTCGTGCCGTCGACCAAGCTGTGGGAGACCACCGGCGGCCGCGCGCTGCTGTCCGAGATCCTGCCCAAGGGCCTGCCTTTCTCCAACATCAACAAGGCGTTGAAGAAGAAGGAAATCTCCAAGCTCATCAACGTGTCTTTCCGCAAGTGCGGACTGAAAGAGACCGTGGTGTTCGCCGACAAGCTGCTGCAATCGGGCTTCCGCCTGGCGACCAAGGCCGGCATCTCGATCTGCATCGACGACATGCTGATCCCCAAGGAAAAGCCGGCCATCATTGCGCGCGCCCAGAAGGAAGTTAAAGAGATCGAGCAGCAGTATGTCTCGGGCCTGGTGACCTCCGGCGAGCGCTATAACAAGGTGGTCGACATCTGGGGCAAGTCCGGCGACGAAGTGTCCAAGGTGATGATGGCCCAGCTCTCGAAAGAGAAGGTCATCGACCGCAACGGCAAGGAAGTCGAGCAGGAATCCTTCAACTCCATCTACATGATGGCCGACTCCGGCGCCCGCGGTTCCGCGGCGCAGATTCGCCAGGTCGCCGGTATGCGCGGTTTGATGGCCAAGCCTGACGGCTCCATTATCGAAACGCCGATTACCGCCAACTTCCGCGAAGGCCTGAACGTGCTGGAGTACTTCATCTCCACCCACGGTGCCCGTAAGGGCCTGGCTGACACTGCGCTGAAAACCGCCAACTCCGGCTACCTGACGCGCCGCCTGTGCGACGTGGTGCAGGATCTGGTCGTGACCGAAGAGGATTGCGGCACCCAGGAAGGCTCGCTCATGCGCGCCATCGTGGAGGGCGGTGAAGTCATCGAATCGCTGCGCGACCGTATCCTCGGCCGCACCGCGGTGGAAGACGTGCTGCACCCCGAGAACCGCTCGGTCCTGGCCAAGGCCGGCGTCATGCTGGACGAAGACCTGATCGAAGAGCTCGAAGCGGCCGGCGTGGACGAAGTGAAAGTGCGCACGGCCCTGACCTGCGAAACCCGCTTCGGCCTGTGCGCCAAGTGCTACGGCCGCGACCTGGGCCGTGGCGGCCTGATCAACATCGGCGAAGCGGTCGGTATCATCGCCGCCCAGTCGATCGGCGAACCCGGCACCCAGCTGACGATGCGGACCTTCCACATCGGCGGCGCCGCATCGCGCGCAGCCATCGCCTCCAGCGTCGAAGCCAAGTCCAATGGCGTGATCGGTTTCAACGCACCGATGCGCTATGTGACCAACAGCAAGGGCGAGCTGGTCGTGATTGCCCGTTCCGGCGAAATCGTCATCCATGACGAGCACGGCCGCGAGCGCGAGCGCCACAAAGTGCCGTACGGCGCGATTCTGGCGGTGAAAGCCGACCAGACGATCAAGGCCGGCGCCATCCTGGCCAACTGGGACCCGCTGACGCGCCCCATCATTACCGAGTTCGCCGGCAAGGTGGCCTTCGAGAATGTGGAAGAAGGCGTGACGGTTGCCAAGCAGGTTGACGATGTGACCGGCCTGTCCACCCTGGTGGTGATCGATCCGAAACGCCGCGGCGCCACGAAGGTGATCCGTCCGCAGGTCAAGCTGATCGACGCCGCCGGCCACGAAGTCAAGATCCCCGGCACCGATCACTCGGTGACCATCGGCTTCCAGGTGGGCGCGCTGGTTCAGGTGCGCGACGGCCAGGACGTGGGCCCCGGCGAAGTGCTGGCCCGTATCCCGATCGAAGGCCAGAAGACCCGCGACATTACCGGCGGTCTGCCGCGTGTCGCCGAGCTCTTCGAAGCCCGTACGCCGAAAGACAAGGGCACGCTGGCCGAGATGACCGGTACCGTGTCCTTCGGTAAAGAGACCAAAGGCAAGGTTCGTTTGCAGATCACCGATCCTGAAGGCAAGGTCTGGGAAGACCTGGTCCCCAAGGAAAAGAACATCCTGGTGCACGAAGGCCAGGTGGTCAACAAGGGCGAATCGATTGTGGACGGCCCGGCCGACCCGCAAGACATCCTGCGCCTGCTGGGCATGGAAGAGCTGGCCCGCTACATCGTCGACGAAGTGCAGGACGTTTACCGCCTGCAGGGCGTGAAGATCAACGACAAGCACATCGAAGTGATTGTTCGCCAGATGCTGCGCCGCGTGGTTGTTGAAAACGTGGGCGATTCCAGCTACATCGCCGGCGAGCAGGTCGAGCGTTCCGCCATGCTGGACGCCAACGACGCGCTGCGCGCCGACGGCAAGGTCCCGGCCACCTTCAGCAACCTGTTGCTCGGTATCACCAAGGCCTCGCTGTCGACCGATTCGTTCATCTCCGCGGCTTCCTTCCAGGAAACCACCCGCGTGCTCACCGAGGCTGCCATCATGGGCAAGCGCGACGAGCTGCGCGGCCTGAAAGAGAACGTGATCGTCGGCCGCCTGATCCCTGCCGGCACCGGCATGGCCTACCACGAGGCACGCAAAGCCAAGGACCAGATGGACGACGCTGAGCGCCGCGCCATCGCCGAAGCCGAAGCCGCCGAACTGGAAGCGATGCCCGCTGCGGCTGAAACCGGTGGTGGCGATAGCGCCGCTTCCGAGTAAGCCGGCTGACACGCTCCCGGCGCCCTGAAAGGCGCCCGGCCCCACACCTGTAAAGGTGTGGGGCTTTTTTTTTGGCGCTTGCCGCGTGGCCACCACACCGGGGAAAGAGCCGGCTTGCCGATCCGGCCCAAAAGCAGTTAACCTCGCGGCAGCCGCCGGCCGGGATCCTCTCCTGCCGGCGTTCTTCAGCACCAAGGAATCCCATGTCCCTCAGCACGCTTGTCGTCATCGTCGTGTTTGCCTTGCTGGTCTTCTGGGCCGTGGGCGCCTACAACCGGCTGGTGCGGCTCAAGAACATCATTGCCAATGCCTTCGGCCAGATCGACGTGCAGCTCAAGCGCCGCTATGACCTGATTCCCAACTTGGTGGAAGCCGCCAAGAAATACCTGCAGCACGAGCAAAGCACGCTGGAAGCCGTGACGCTGGCGCGCAACCAGGCGCGTAGTGCCAGTGATGCGGTGCGCAGCCGGCCCGCCAACGCCGTGGCCGTGACCGCGCTGGCCGTCGCCGAGCAGGCGCTCGAAGGCAGCCTGGGCCGCCTCTTCGCCGTGGCCGAGGCCTACCCTGAACTCAAGGCCGACCAGACCATACGCGAACTCAGCGAAGAACTCACGAGCACCGAAAACAAGGTCGGCTTCGCGCGCCAGGCCTATAACGACGCCGTGCTGGATTACAACAACGCGCAGGGCCAGTTTCCAGCTGTGTTGATCGCCCGGACTTTTGGTTTTGCACCTTCCGCCATGCTGCGCGCGACCGAGAGCGCGACTGAACGCCAGGCCGTGCGCATTCAGATGTAGTGGTCGCCAGATGGCTTGTTCCTCCCCGGCCCGCCGTTGATGCGCTTCTTTGAACGGCAGGAAACCGCCCGCGCCCAGACCCTGCGGCTGCTGTTGCTCTTCGGCCTGACCCTGGTCGCCCTGCTGCTGGCCGTCAACGGGGCGCTGGCACTGGCCTGGCGGCTGGTGACGCCGGGCTTCAGCGGCTATCCCGTCTACTTCTTCAGCGTCAACACCTCGGTGACCCTGCTGTTCGTGCTGGGCGGCTGGTGGCTGGAGACCTCGGCCCTGAGTAGCGGCGGCGAGGCGCTGGCGCGCCGCGTCGGAGCCCGCGAGGCCTGGCCCGCCAGCCGGGAAGCCGAGCAAAAACTCAGCAACATCGTGAGTGAACTGGCCATTGCGGCCAGCATGAAGCCGCCCCTGGCCATGGTGCTGCCGCGCCTGGACGCGATCAATGCCTTTGCCGCGGGCTGGGGCGAGGACGACGCGGTCATCGCCGTCACGCAAGGTGCACTCGACAAGCTCACGCGCGACGAACTCCAGGGCCTTGTAGCCCACGAACTGAGCCACCTGCGCGAAGGCGATACACGTTTGAACATGCGGCTGGCCGGCATGGTGTTCGGGCTGGAGATGATCTTCAACCTGGGCCGCAGCATGTGCGGCGCTGACGAAAACGGCCAGCGTTCCTTTCTCGCCTTGCCCGGGTTCCCCATCCTGGTCACCGGATCGCTGGGCTGGCTGGCGGGGCGTGCGCTCAAGGCGGCGATCTCGCGCCAGCGCGAGTTCCTGGCCGATGCGCGCGCCGTGCAGTTCACGCGCAGCCGGGAAGRCCTGGGCGGCGTGCTGCGCAAGGTGGCCGGCGAAGAAGAGCAGGGCATGGCGCCCGCGCGCAGCCTGCACCCGGCGGTGCAGCACATGCTGCTGGTCGATGCCCGCGACCGGGGCCGCTGGTTTGCCAGCCACCCGCCGCTGGCGGAGCGCATCTTCCAGATCTACGGCCGGCCCATGGCGGTACTGTCGATGCGGGATGAACTGCCGACGCGGCCCGACGCGATCTTTTGAACGCAGCGCCATCAACGATGAATTGGTGCCAAGCAAATCACCAATGGTTCGAATGCGGGAGGTGACGCGACATGCCGAAGTACTGGATACTCCCTATAGGGTGCCAAGGGCACCGCGTTAAATTGTCAGATCAAGAAAAAACCAAAATCTGAAACCGCCTGGAGGCCCCACATGAGAACCCCACACCTCGCCCAACTCGCCGTGCCCTTGCTGTGCCTGGCACTCAGCCCCGTCGCCCAGGCGCAAAGCAAGGAGGCGCTCTACACCCGAAGCCTGGCCGCCACCTGCGCCAACTGCCACGGCACCGACGGCAAAGTGGTGCAGGGGTCCCAGGTCACCTCGCTGGCCGGCCTGGATAAAAGCTACATCGTCGCGCAGATGGGCGCCTTCAAGACCGGCGCCCGGCCGGCCACCGTGATGCATCAGATCAGCAAGGGCTTCAACGATGCGCAGGTCGAGGCGCTGGCCGGCTACTTTGCCGCACAAAAGAAGTAAGGGGAAAGAACACCATGAACACGTTTCTTCAATCCCGTTCCGCTTCTTTCGCTTCGATGGCCGGCTTCAAGCGCCGTTCTTTCCTGCAGTCCACTGCCGCCCTGAGTCTGCTGGGGCTGGCCGGCTGCGCCAGCACCGTCGTTCCCTCCAGGGCCAAGGTCGTGGTGATAGGCGGCGGTTACGGCGGCGCCACCGCCGCCAAGTATGTGCGCCTGCTGTCCGACCACACAATCGACGTGGTGCTGATCGAACCGCAGGATGCTTTCATTTCCTGCCCCATCTCCAACCTGGTGCTCAGCGGCGGCAAGCAGCTGTCTGATCTCACCGCTTCCTACGCGGGCCTGTCGCGCGCCCACGGCATCACGGTGGTGAAGGACTACGCGAGCGCCATCGACACCGCGAAGAAAACCGTCACGCTGGCCGGCGGCGCCACTATCGCCTACGACAAGCTGGTGGTTTCGCCCGGCGTGGAGCTGATGTTCGGCAGCATAGAGGGCCTCAAGGAGGCCAACGCCTCCGGCCAGGTGCTGCAGGCCTGGAAGGCCGGTGCGGAAACCGTGGCGCTGCGCCGCCAGCTGGAGGCCATGCCCGACGGCGGCGTCTACGCCATCACGATTCCCGAAGCGCCTTACCGCTGCCCACCCGGCCCTTACGAGCGCGCCTCGGTCATCGCCGGCTATTTCAAGGCGGCCAAGCCGCGTAGCAAGGTGCTGATCCTGGATGCCAACCCCGACGTCACCTCCAAGGGGCCGCTGTTCAAGAAGGTGTGGGCCGAGCAGTACAAGGGCATCGTCGAATACCGTGGCCAGCACAAGGCCACGGCGGTGGATGTGAAGGCCGGCATCATCAAGTTCGACGTGCAGGACGACGTCAAGGCCAACGTGCTCAATGTGCTGCCAGCGATGCGCGCCGGCACCATCGCCGTTCAGGCCGGCCTCAACAATCAGGCCAACAATCGCTGGTGCGGCGTCAATTACCTGACCTTCGAATCCACCGCCGCCAAAGACGTGCATGTGCTCGGCGATTCCATTCAGGTGGCACCGGCCATGCCCAAGAGCGGGCACATGGCCAACAACCATGGCAAGGTGGCGGCCGCCGCCATCGTCGCCCAGCTCTCGGGCTGGGACGTCAACCCGGCTCCCATGCTGACCAACACCTGCTACAGCTTTGTCGACAACAAGAACGTGATCCATGTGGCCAGCGTGCATGAATACGTGGCCGCCGAGAAAACCTTCAAGGCCGTCGCCGGCTCCGGGGGCGTCAGCACCGGGCCTACCGAGCTTGAAGGCGTCTACGCGCTGAACTGGGCCAGCAATATCTGGGCAGATACCCTGAGTTGATGTTGGCCCCCACGGTCGCTCACTGCGTGTAGCTCCCTGCCCCCCCGAGGGGCCGCTGCGACTGCGGCCCGGCAAAGCCGGTTCCGCGGCCCCTGCTTGCAATTCGGGATGGGTACTGAGGTGGCGGTTTCAGGACTGGTCTAATACGGGATAGCCGCCCGTTTTGGGCGACATTCGTGAGCCTAATGCAAGACAACCCGACCCAAGTCCCCCTGTGGCGCCAGCTGCAAGGGGCTGCTTCCCTGCTGATGGCCGTGCGCGACGGCCAGTCCATGACCGCCGCGCTTGACGACGTTGACGCTGCTTTGCGGCCCGGCGTGCAATCGTTGGGTTTTCACACGCTGCGCTGGCTGGGCCGTGCCGAGGCCTTGCGCCAGCAACTGGCCCGCCGCCCGCCGCCGCCCGAGGCTGACGCCTTGCTGTGCGTGGCCCTGGCCTTGATCTGGACCGAGCACGACGCGCCCTACACCGCACACACCCTGGTCGACCAGGCGGTTGAAGCTGCCAAGCGCGGCGACGCCACCCAGCACCAAGCCAGTTTTATCAACGGCTGCTTGCGCCGCTTTCTGCGTGAGCGCGATGAACTGGTGGCGCGCACCGAAAAAAGTCCCCAGGCCGTCTGGAACCACCCGCAGTGGTGGATAGACCGGGTGCGCAAGGACCACCCCGGGGAGTGGCAGGCCGTCCTGCAGGCCAACAACAGCCGCGCGCCGCTGATCCTGCGCGTCAACGAACGCAAGACGACACAGGCCGGTTACCTGCGAGCGCTGGCAGCCGCCCAGATCGACGCTGCGCCGGTGGGCCAATATGGCGTGATCCTCGCGGCCGCGCGCCCGGTGACCGGCCTGCCCGGCTTTGCCGAGGGGCATTTTTCGGTGCAGGATGCCGCCGCGCAGCTGGCGGCGCCTCTACTGCTGGAAGGACTGGCCGCTCCGGACGGGGGCGGCACCCGGCTCAACATCCTCGACGCCTGTGCCGCCCCGGGCGGCAAAACCGCCCACCTGCTGGAAATCGCCGACTGTGAAGTGACCGCGCTCGACATTGACGCGCGTCGTTGCGAGCGCGTCGGCCAGAACCTGCTGCGCCTGGGATTGCAGGCCCAGATTCGCGTGGGCGACGCCGGCGAGCCGGACGGCTGGTGGGATGGCCGGCTGTACGACGGCATCCTGCTGGACGCTCCCTGCACCGCTTCCGGCATCGTGCGGCGCCACCCGGACGTGCGCTGGCTGCGCCGGCCCACCGACATCGCCCAGCTGGCCGCCATCCAGGCGAAGCTGCTCGAAACGCTCTGGCCCCTGCTCAAACCCGGCGGGCGCTTGCTGTACTGCACTTGCTCGGTTTTTCGGGCGGAAGGCGACAACCAGATACAAACGTTTCTTACGCACCACACCGATGCTCTATTAAGGCCCTCGCCGGGGCATTTGCTCCCGCAAAGTGGCGTGGAAGCGACGGTCTTCCCGGACAATTTGATGCGTGAGCACGACGGTTTTTATTACGCACTCCTTGAAAAAAGCGACCGCTGACAACGGCCGGCGCCTGGGGCATGCCGCTGCGCGCTGGCTGTTGGGGGCTTGCCTCTGTGTGCTGCTGGCCTGGGCGCCCGGGCTGGCCTCTGCCACCGAGATCACCCAGCTGCGCGTGGAGCGCGGCGAAGACGGGGTGCACCTGTCCGCCCTGGTCCGCTTCGACCTCCCGCTGGTGGTGGAAGACGCCCTGCTCAAGGGCATTCCGATGTTTTTTGTGGTTGAGGCCGATATCTACCGCGACCGCTGGTACTGGACCGATCCGCGCGTGGCCAGCACCGCCCGCACCATACGCCTGGCCTACCAGCCGCTGACCCGGCGCTGGCGCGTCAACATCGCGTCAGGACTGATCACCAGCTCCTCCGGCCTGCGGGCCACCCTGAACCAGAATTATGAGACCTTGTCCGAGGCCTTGTCGGCTATCCAGCGCGTGGCCCGCTGGAAGATCGCGGAAGCCGGTGACGTGGACCCGGATGCCTCCTACAAGCTGGACTTCAGTTTCCGGTTGGACCTGTCCCAATTGCCCCGGCCGTTCCAGATCGGTGTAGCCGGCCAGCGGGACTGGAATATTTCCGCGCAGATCAAGGAGCGGCTCAGGCTGGAGCCCGCAGCGCCCCAGGCCCCCGCGGCCCCAGGCACCGAGGCCACCAAGTGAACCTGCAGGTCAGCGGCGGGTCCCT
This sequence comes from Polaromonas sp. P1_G1, assembly GCF_056405595.1. Taxonomy (NCBI): domain Bacteria; kingdom Pseudomonadati; phylum Pseudomonadota; class Betaproteobacteria; order Burkholderiales; family Comamonadaceae; genus Polaromonas; species Polaromonas sp. P1_G1. The sequence continues at coordinate 146,615 of NZ_JBFUBU010000003.1, read as the reverse complement.
CAAAAGCAGCAAAGCCTTTCGCTGGACGGTCGGCGTCGGCATAGGCGCCATCGTGGCGCTGGGCCTGGTGCTGATGTTTCTGCTGACGCAGGCCACCGGTAACCGCGAACTCTACGAACGCAACTACGCGCTGCTGCTGATGCTCAACATCGCGGTCGCCGGCCTGCTGCTGCTGGTGATCGGCTGGATCGTCGCGCGGCTGCTGCTGCGGTTGCGCCGCGGCCGCTTCGGCAGCCGCTTGCTGGTCAAGCTCGCGGCCATCTTCGCGCTGGTCGGCCTGATGCCGGGCCTGATGATTTACGTGGTGTCCTACCAGTTCGTTTCGCGTTCCATCGAAAGCTGGTTCGACGTGGAAGTGGAGGGCGCCCTGGCCGCGGGCCTGAACCTGGGCCGCGCCACGCTGGACACGCTGGCGGCCGACCTTGGCAACAAGACACGGCAGGCCGCCACGCAGATCGCCGAAACGCCCGATGCCATGGCGGGGCTGGCGCTGGAGCGCCTGCGCGACCAGCTGCAAGCCAGTGACGTGGTGCTCTGGAGCCCCTCGGGCCAGGTGATCGCCAGCGCCGGCGAATCGCGCTTCCTGCTCAAACCCGAACGCCCCTCGGTGCAGCAGCTGCGCAGCGCGCGCACGCAGCGTGTCGTCACGCAGATCGAAGGCCTGGACGAGGTGGTGTCCGCCGGCAACGGCGAACTGGCGGCGGGCGCGGCTGGTCCGGCGGCCAACGCCGGCAGCGCGCCGCGCGTCAAGGCCATCGCCGTGGTCAACAACCCCAATGTGGCCGTGCTGGGCGATGCCCGTTTTCTGCAGGTGACCCAGCTGCTGCCCGAAGGCCTGGTGGCCAACGCCGTCGCCGTCCAGGAGGCCAACCGCGAATACCAGGAACGCGCGCTGGCGCGCGGCGGCCTGCGCAAGATGTATATAGGCACACTCACGCTCAGCCTGTTCCTCGCCGTGTTCGGCGCGGTGCTGCTGGCGGTGCTGCTGGGCAACCAGCTGGCCAAGCCGCTGCTGGTGCTGGCCGAAGGCGTGCGCCAGGTGGCGCAGGGCGACCTCACGCCCAAGGCAGCGCTGCAAGGCAAGGACGAACTCGGCGGGCTTACGCGTTCCTTTGCCGATATGACGCAGCAGCTGTCCGATGCCCGCACGGCGGTGCAGCAAAGCATGAGCCAGGTGGACGCGGCGCGCGCCAACCTGCAGACCATCCTGGACAACCTGACGGCCGGCGTCATCGTGCTCGACGTGCGCGGCAGCATCCAGTCCAGCAACCCGGGCGCCACGCGCATCCTGCGCGCGCCGCTGGCGGCCTACCACGGCAAGTCGCTCGGCGAAGTGCCCGGCCTGGGCGTGTTCGCCAAAGACGTGCTGGCCCAGTTCGCCGACTACCTTAGCGACGGGGCGCCGCATGCGCAGGAGCACTGGCAGCAGTCGTTTGAACTCAACGCGGCCATGCCTGGCGCGCCGGACAATGCCATCACACTGATCGCGCGTGGCGCCAGGATGCCCGGTACCGAGGAGTTCCTGCTGGTGTTCGACGATATTTCCGAAATGGTCTCGGCCCAGCGCGCGCAGGCCTGGGGCGAGGTGGCGCGAAGGCTCGCGCACGAAATCAAGAACCCGCTCACGCCGATACAGCTGTCGGCCGAACGCCTGGAAATGAAACTCACCGGCAAGGTGGGCGAGGCCGAACAGCAACTGCTCACCAAATCCGTCAAGACCATCGTCGACCAGGTCGACGCGATGAAGCGGCTGGTCAACGAGTTCCGCGACTACGCCCGGCTGCCGGCCGCCGAACTCAAGCCCGTGGACCTCAATGCCCTGGTCAACGACGTGATGCAGCTCTACCTGCACGACAGCCACAGCGACGGCCACGGCGGCCGGCGCAGCGATGCCGCTGCCGCGGTGCCCGTCGTCACCGAGCTCGACCCCAAGGCCCCGCTGATCCAGGGCGATGCCCAGCAGCTGCGCCAGGTCATCCACAACCTGCTGCAGAATGCGCAGGACGCCCAGGAGGGCAAAGAGGGCGCGTGCGTCACGCTCAAGACCGAGTACTCCGAGACCTCCAGGCGCGTGCGCCTGAGCGTGCGCGACAAGGGCACCGGCTTTCCCGAACACATCCTTAAACGCGCCTTCGAGCCCTACGTCACCACCAAGGTCAAGGGCACGGGGCTGGGGCTGGCGGTGGTCAAAAAAATCGCCGACGAACACGGCGCGCGCATCGATATTTCCAACCGGGTTTTGGACGGCGCGGTGCAAGGGGCGCAAGTGTCGTTATCATTTGCAGTTGTGGCATAACAACACATTCAGTAACACTTCGATTTCGAGATCCGCACGGCATCGCAACAACAGGCAGGCAGCAATTCAATCATGGCAAATATTCTGGTGGTCGACGACGAGCTGGGCATACGCGACCTTCTCTCAGAAATTCTCAATGAYGAAGGGCATCAGGTCGAGCTCGCCGAAAATGCGGCGCAGGCGCGTGCCGCCCGCGGGCGCTCCAGGCCCGACCTGGTGCTGCTGGACATCTGGATGCCCGACACCGACGGCGTGACCTTGCTCAAGGAGTGGTCCTCCAGCGGCCTGCTGAGCATGCCGGTCATCATGATGAGCGGCCACGCCACCATAGACACCGCCGTCGAGGCCACCAAGATAGGCGCGATGGCCTTTCTGGAAAAACCCATCACGCTGCAAAAGCTGCTCAAGGCCGTCGAGCAGGGCCTCAGCAAGACAGCCCCGCGCAAGCCTGCCGCCCCGAACAGCAACTCGGCACTGCCCCTGGCCGACCTCACGGTCGAGGCTGTAATGACCGGCGGCAGCTTGCCGGCGCCCGTCGATATGGGACCCCAGGCCACGCAGAGCTTCCTGCTGGAGAAACCGCTGCGCGATGCGCGCGACGAATTCGAGAAAGCGTATTTCGAATTCCACCTGGCCAAGGAGGGCGGCTCCATGACCCGTGTCGCGGAAAAAACCGGCCTGGAGCGCACCCACCTGTACCGCAAACTGAAGCAGCTGGGCGTCGACCTCACGCGCGGCAAACGCGGCATCTGAGCCTCTCCCCGCCGGCCGGCCGGGCACCCTTTTCGGCTGATATATAATCTGAGGCTCAGGCCCGGTAGCTCAGTCGGTAGAGCAGAGGATTGAAAATCCTTGTGTCGGTGGTTCGATTCCGCCCCAGGCCACCAGATGCGCAAGCCCTTGATTCCTAACGGATTCAGGGGCTTTTTAATTTCTGGCGCGTCGCTTTCCTTTGCGTTGGGATGCCTGGGACCCCTTATGCTCCGGCAGCATTTGGGGGCGCGGGATCGGCGAATTTCCAGGACGCTCCGCCGCCTCTCAGGGTACGGAACGCCTGTAAGATGCCCCGCTGTAGTGCTGTCCCCGCGGCAGAAGGCTTGGCCGAGGCTGCGTTGCAGAGCGCCCGGCGGCCTATCGATAATGATGCTTCACCATGGCTTCAGGCCTTGATCGATGAATTTCAGCACCAGCCAATACCAGGAACTCAATTGAAATACCACGTCACCCACATCATGAGCAATGGCCGGGCGTATGGCTTAAACGCCTACCTGGAAGTCGTTGAGTCCGTCGTCTGGGGCCTGCGCGAATTGGGGCACACAGTGGAGTCCGGCGTGGACACCTTCTCTGAGTCGGCGACGAACATCATCTTTGGCGCCCAGATGCTTGAGATGGATGTGGTGAGCAAGCTGCCACCCTCCACCATTGTTTATAACTTCGAGCAAATTCGGGGTGCGACTTTACTGAAGCCGGCACTGATGCATGCCGCGGCGAATTTCAAAATATGGGATTACAGCGAGGGGAATGCGGATGTGTGGAAGAAACTCAACGCAGATTGCCGGATCGTGCCGGTGGGTTATGCCGAACCTCTGACGCGAATTCCCAAAGCGCCGATCCAGGACATTGACGTTCTGATGTACGGAGCACCTGGACCCGATCGTATGGATGCGTTCCATCATCTGTGCCATTCCGGGCTCAAGTCAGTCTTTGTGTGCGGCCTGTATGGGAAGGCGAGGGATGAGTTGATTGCGCGATCAAAAGTCATCGTGAACATCAATCTCTATACGGCAAAAAAAATATTCGAAGTCGTTCGCGTTTCCTATCTGTTGGCCAATCGCAAAGCTGTCGTGGCTGACATTGATCCAGAAACTGTGATTGAGGAGGATATTCGCGCCGCAATCTGCGTGGCGTCTCCGTCAATGCTTGTTCAAGAGTGCCACGACATTGTCTTCAATGAGAATCGCCGTAAAGCCATAGAAGAATCTGGGTTCGAGGCCTTTCGGAACCGGGACATACGGCCTATTCTTGAGGCTGCCTTGGCGGGTTGAGGCCAAGCCGGCGGCCGCGTAGGTGAGTGCGTTCTGTTCCATCAAAAGAGTCGCTGAAGGAAACGGCACTTCGTCTGAGGCTCGGCAGGCGCGCACTTCAAAACCTCCCGTAGCGCAAGCGCTGCGGGAGGTTTTTTGGTTTTAACGGCCGGTGGCGGAAGCTTTCGCAACCGCGGCCCGGCAATCAACCGCGCGTAGAACGCTTATTGAACAACAGGATAGTCGCGTTCCAGCGCGGAGACCGACACGGCGCTGCCGGCTTCGGCCTTCACTTCGGCGCGGCTCCGGGTGCTGGCAGGTGCGCTGGCTTCGGGGGCCTGGTAGGTTGGGCCGATGTTCACGGAATAGCCTTCGTGCTGGGCTTGCGCCAGCTCGGCGCGGACGTCAGCGCGGGTCTTGGTGCTGACCGAATTCACCTGGTCTTGGGGAAACGGATCGCGGCCTTCGGCGAAGCTGCTGGCGGAGCCGAAGAAGGCGAGGGCGGAGACGGCAAGAACGGAGGCGGAGACGAGATTCGATTTCATGATGAATTTCCTTTAGACAGTTTTTAAAAAATCCGGTCGGACGGGCTGTGTGCCCGAAGGGCCTTCCTCGCTGAGTCGCTGTTATGAATGTGGCTCACCGATGCATCCAACCTTGTTCCTCCAAGCCCTCTGGACAAGTGCGCGTTTGCAGAACATTCCATTGCCGAAACTGGAACAATGAAAACGCGGAATCGCGGAACTTTTTTCACACGGAAGTTTTGAAAGCATCGCGTCAAGAACGCATGCATCCTTCGCCGCGCAGCTTGAATGGCTTGATGCAGCACCGAATGCATGAAGCCGGCCGGCGCGTGATCGCACCTGCCTTGTTGCTTATGTGGGGATGAACCGCCGGTCTTCCATGCGGCCCGGGGCCGCGCGCAAAACCCGGTAAAAACTCAGTCCTGCCGCGTGTCCATCTTTTTGATCACCCTGCGTGTGTACTCGGTCATGAACTCGAGGAACACGCTGGTGCGCACCGGGATGAATTTGCGGCTGGGAAGCGCCGCGTACAGGGTGTTGGTGCCGGTGATCCAGGGCGAGAGGATGCGCTGCAGCGCGCCGCTGTTGAGGTGGTTGGCCACCAGGTCGATGGACTGGCTCATGATGCCGGCGCCGTCCACGCAGGCGCGTATCAAGGTGTCGGTGTGGTTGACCAGCATGCTGGGCTCGATCTGCACTTCGACGACGCGCTTGCCTTCGCTGGGATTGGTCAGGCGCCAGACGCGGTGCCGGTTGGCCGTTGCCTTGACGCGCAGGCAGTGGTGCTGCGGCAGGTCCTCGGGCCGCGCCGGCATGCCGTTGCGGCGCAGGTAATCCGGTGAGGCGCAAAGGACGCCGTCGGACGAAGCAATGGGCCGCGCGATGATGTTGGCATCAAAGGTGTCGGCTGCGCCCAGCAGGGTGAGGTCGTAGTCTTCTACCGGCGGCACCAGCGGCGAGTCCACATGGATGTCGAGCACGACCTTGGGGTAGCGTCGGCCGAACTCGGCCACCAGCGGCGCCAGCACATGCACGGCGAACACCGGCGGCGTCATGATGCGTATGGTGCCGGACATCTCCTGCGCATGGGCCTGGGCGGCGGCGTGGGCTTCGTCGATGTCGCTCAGGATGTGCCGCACGCGGGCCAGGTAAGTTTCACCGGCATCGGTCAGCGCCAGGCGGCGCGTGGTGCGCTGCAACAGGCGCACGCCCAGGTGGTCTTCCAGGTCGCCGACCAGGCGGGTCACGACGGCGGACGACATGTCGAATTTGCGCGCCGCGGCGGCAAAACTGCCGTCGTCCACCACCTGCTGGAATACGCGCATTGATTGGAGTCGGTCCATGGTTAACCCTTATATAACACCTTTATTGTTGCTAATTTAACAGCAATGTATTGTGGGAATTGGTATTTTTTGTTCAATTTAACAGGAATACAGTTCATACATCGATGAGCCGAAGCCACTTACAAGGCGACTCACCGAGGCTGGACAGACGGGGAGATGAGCCCGCCATGCCCGGAACGTCACTTAACTTTTGAGAGGATATTCATCATGAAATCGAACTTTGTTGCCGCCGCTGTTGTTGCTGTTGCCGCCCTGACTTCCGTGGCCGCGTCCGCCCAACCCCTGAACGCTTTCCTGCTGGAGCAGATGCAGGCGCCTTCGAGCAAAACCCGCGCTGAAGTCAAGAGCGAGGTGCTGCAGGCCCAGAACGCCAATGCGGCATCGGGCTTCAACGGCGTGACCGCCCAGCAGAACCTGGCCGCTCCGCGTGCCGAAAAGACCGGCACGGCTCCCCAGGCTGCAGCCGAGCTCGTGAAGCCCAGCCAGCAATAAGCTGTGCAAGGCCGGCTTTGGCCGGTTCTGGCGCAATCGCCCCGGCAGCCCGAAAGGGTTGCCGGGGCGATTGCATTGGTGCCTGACGAACACAGGAACACCTTTTCAATTCTTCCGCCGGCGATCTCGCGGAGCAGTCTGCCCTGGGCCGCATCGGCGGTATCTTGGCCGCGCTCTAGAATCCCGGTCATCTTGAGAACCTCCAACACACCTTACGCCTTTGCCTTTGTCGCCGCGCATCTGCTGGCCCTGCCGGGCCTGGCTGTGGCGCTTTACCTGTACACCGTGGGCAAGGTGGCAGGCAGTGGTGGCTGGCTGCTGGGCGTGTTCGAGCTGCTGTTTTCAGGCGTGGTGGTCTTGCCCGCGATGCTGCTGTGCACGGTGCTCTTATTGGTTGCCGGCTTGTTCTCCCGGGTGCGGCCGTGGGCTTGCCTCGTGCTGTTGTTGGTCAATGCGGTCGTACTTGCTGTTGCCTGGACGACCAGTCCCTTCACCGAAGCCGTGGAGCTGCTGGTCTGGGTTTCCACCGTGCTTTCGGCTGCGGCAGCGGCTGGGCTGGCGTGGCAGGGGTTTTCGCCGGTGACGAGGCCTGAGCGGAACATGCTCTGGGGTCAGCTCCTGCTGGCTGCCGGGCTGGGGGTTGGATTGGGGCTGGCAGGCGGTGGCACTGTCCCTGTTGCGCCACCTGCCGAGCCGGATCCCATGGCGGAGATACCACCGGAGCGCGTATTCAAGGGATTGCTGGGCGGCAAGCCGGTGCATCTCGCGGTGCATGACTGCAAGGTCTATCGCGCCATACCCAAGGAGTCCAGGGAGTCCGGGAAGGACGGCTGGCAGATGGTGCTCGAACCCGATCTCTATCCATTCTTCACGTATTGCGATCGGCAGTCGCTGCTGGCAGACAACGGTGTCGTCACCGTCACCCTGGGGCGCATCGCTTTCGGTGCGGGGGGCTGCTGCGCCACGGGTGGCACTTACCGTTCCAGGGACGGTGAGCTGTGGAAGAAGCAGTGAAGTGCGCCGGATAAGGGCGAACTCTAGCCCGCCATCGGCGTCCAGTGATTGTCCAGCCGCACATTCTTGAGCACCGGCGAAGCCGTGCGGCCCGTGCCGTCGCGCATCAGCGCGACTAGCCGCCCGCCGGCCCACAGTGTCGTGTCTGCTTCGCCCGCCGTAGAGGCTGAGGCGACGGCGCAGGCTTCTTCCAGCGGGAAAAATCCCGTCCAGCGCCCATCGGCTTGCCAGACGGCCACGCCGTTGGCGCGCGGACAACCCACGGCAAAGCCGCCCGCCGCCCAGGCGATGTCGCCGCCGTAACCGGCCAGCACATGTCCGGAGTCGGCCGCGCAGGTCCGCAACTGCCGGCCGTCAAAAAGCGCCAGCACGGGCGCGCGGGCCTTGGCCGCGTTGTCGTCATGCTCTGCCTGCAGGGCGATGCCCAGTACACGCGGGCTGCCTGCCGCCGGCGCGCGGCCCCAGGCCATGTGCCGCAAGCTCAGGCGTTTGTCGGCCAGTCGCCACTGGCCCAGCAGGGCGCCGTTTCGCGTGTCAAGCCGCACCAGCGAGGCGTCCATGCGGTCCATGTGAATTTTCAGGCGACCGGTTTCCGGCAATGTGGGAATGCCGCCATTCGCCACGAGCAGGCTGCCGTCGCCATCCAGCAGCAGTTCGTGCGGGTCCATGCCATGGGTCGGCCATTCGCCGATTTTTTCAAGCGTGCCTGCATCACGCAGGCCCACCAGGCCCTGGCCGGTTTCGAGATTTGTTTCGGTGGTGTAGAGCGTCTTGCCGCCGGGGCCGGCGATCACGTGGCCGTTGAAGGCGCGGTCCGGGTCAGCCCAAGCCCAGGCGATGGCCTTGGCGCTGCCTTCGCCTTCGGGCCGCCAGCGCAGCAGCCAGTCCCCCGGCCGGCGTGCCACGGCCAGCAGCGTGCCGCCGCGCTCGGCCCACACGCCGTGGGCACGCGTCGGCACGTCCAGTGCGGCGCTGACCTTCAGCGTGTCGCCACGATAGGCCAGCACACCGACCTGATAGCCATGGGCTGCCTCCCAGGCCGCCGCCAGTTGCAGCGGCTGGGCGGCGGCCGCTGCCAGGGCCGGCTTGAACCAGGCACTCGCACCGGCCGCGGCCAGCGCCAACCACTGCCGGCGCTGCAATGTCGTCTGGGCTTGCTGCATGGCGGATGCCTAGTCGCCGTCGGCGTCTGAAAAACCGATGCTGACCTCGAGCGCCGGCGCGATCTCGGCTTCCGCGAGTTTTTTCAGATCGGCGAGCGAGCGTCCGGCGGCGGTGACGCCGGCCCGGTTCGCGGGCGAGAGATTTTGCAGCGCCTTGTCGGCCTTGCCCGCGCTTTGCGCCAGCGCGTCAGCCGGTTCGTTGCGGCCCAAGCCGCGCAGATAAGTTTCAATCGGCGCCAGGCCCTCGCCGGGGCGTGGCGCTTCAGGGGCTTGCGAGGCGCCCAGCGTGCGCAGCGCCTGCCATTGCGCGGCCCATCGCGTGGCCGTTTGGCCGCTGGCGCCGCGCGCATACGCGGCGGCGTTGCGGCCGCCTTGCGCGCTGCCGGCGAGGCGGGGCTTTTCCATTTCGGCCCAGCGCAGCCGTTCCAGTGCGCCAGTCCATTGGTTGACGAGTTCGCTCATCGCGGGGCCCTGGGTTTCTTCGCCTTGGCCGGGCGGCCGCGCGGCCAGTTCGCCGAAGGCCTTGGCGAGGATGTCGGCTTCGCGCTGGATGTCGGCGGCCACCTGCACCGCGTAGCGGCAGTCCGGTGTGCCTGGCGCGATGGGCTGGCTCCACAGCAGCCACTCCAGCGCCGGCAATCCCTTGGCCGGCGTGCCTATGCTTTCCATGGCGATGGCGTCTTGCGGCGCGGCCTGGATCGCGCGCTTGATCAGTTCGGGCCGCGTCGGTGTGAAGTCGATCTGGCGCGCCGAGCGCCGCTGCACCAGCGGGCCAATCTGCACGCCGCTCAGGCGGTCCCAGGCGAGGGCGCTGGCTTTCCAGCGTTCGCGCGCCTGCTCCAGCCTGGCCACGGCCGCGCCGGCGTCAGCATCGCAGACCGCGGAGATCGCCGCGGGAAGGCCTCCGGCCTGCTCGGCAAACGCGGCCGCTTGCGGCGCGTACCAGAAGCGGTAGACGCCGCGCATGAAATCGCCGGCCGTGTAAAACGGCACCGCGACGTTGGACGGGACGGTTTGCGCCTGCGCGGCGCCGCCCAGCAGGACGGCGGCACCGGCGAGGAGCACCAAGGCCGGCTTCAAGGGTGCAAAAAAGGATTTCATGGCACTCACAGCGATTCGAGGAATTTGACCAGCGCGGCGCGCTCCTGCGCATTCATCTGCAGGACCTTGTCCTTGCTGGCCTTGGCCTCGCCGTCATGCCAGAGCACGGCCTCCAGCGCGCCGCGCGCGCGGCCATCGTGCAGCAGGCGGTTGTGGCCGTTCACGTCGGGCACCAGGCCCAAGCCCCACAGCGGCGGCGTGCGCCACTGGCGGCCGTTCGCGAGAAAGTCGGGCCGGCCGTCGGCCAGCCCTTCGCCCATGTCGTGCAGCAGCAGGTCGGTGTAGGGGTAAATGGTCTGGCCTTGCGCGGCCTTGCTGCCCAGGCGCGGGAAGGGAATTTCGCCGGTCACGTAACTCGGGCGGTGGCAGGCGGCGCATTGCGCTGCGGCAAACAGCTTCTGCCCCTGCACCACCTGGGAATCCTTGGGGTTGCGCCGCGCGGCCGGCGCCAGCGCGCTTTCATAGAACACCACGTCGTTAAAGGTCTTCTCGTCGATCTCGGGCGCCTTGCCTTGCGCGCCGCGCGGCGCGGCCAGGCAGTCTTTCTGCGCGCTGGTGCAGGTTTCCTTGGGGAACAGTGGCGAGGTGATGCCCATGTCGCCGAGGAAGGCGCCGCCGGTCTGGTGGGCCAGCGTGGCGACGTTGGCCTTCCAGCCGAAGCGTCCCACGCGCATTTGCTGCGTGGGCGCGTCCCATACCTGGTTGACCACGCCGCGCACCGGCCCGCCCAGGGCCGCCTGGTCGCGCGAGTTGCGCAGGATCTCCGCCTCGGGAATCGCCTCGAGCAAACCCACGCCGGCCATCTGTGGCGCGATGCGCGGGCTCAGCATCACGTCTTTGGCCATGGGGCCGTAGTTGAGCTTGCTGAAACCGTAGCGGGGCTTTTGCAGCTGGTAGGGCGTGCCGTCGGCGAACTTGCCGCGTACTGTCTCGTAGCGCAGCGCGATCTGCCCCTCGGGCGTCACGCCCTGGACCGCGAAGTTGGAGAACTGATCGCCATACACCGGGTCGGGCATGGGGCCGCCGTGCGCGTCCTTGCCCGGAATCGACAGGCGCAGCAGCAAGCCCACGGGCTGGTCGGACAGCCCGCGCGTGAAGTCGGGCGGCGCACCGCGGCCGTCCTGCACGTGGCAACCCCCGCAGGAGCGGGCGATGAAATGCGGGCCCAGGCCGTCGCGCGCGGTGGTCGACGAAGGCGCCTGCACCCAGTTGCGCTTGAAAAACGAATTGCCGATGACGAAGCGCGTGCGCTCCTCATCGGGCAGGTTGGCCAGCGGAAACGAGAAGGCGTTCTGGCCGGTGGCGAACACGGTGGTGTCGCCGCCGGTTTTTTCGTCATCGGGTGCGGCACCGTCCTGGCCGGATCCTGCGGACGCCCAGAAGGCCGCGCCCGCTAGGCCGGTAACGGCCAGCCACAGCAGCCCCGCGCGCAGGGAGCGCGGGAGCGATCGGGGCGAAGCGGTGCGCAACACTTAAGGTTTGACCAGGGTCAGCTTGGTGATGCCGGCCGCGTTGGCCGCTTCGACCAGGTCCTTGCTTTGCTGCACCAGGCTGTCTATGGTTTTCTGCACGCGCAGGCGGCCGGGCGCGTCCTTGGCGCCGACGATCTCGCGGTCAAACGGCGCCTGTATGCCTTCGGCGGCGGCGACCGATGCGGCGATCTGTTTTGTGGTGCGCTCGGCCAGTGCCGGGTTTTTGGCGGCCACCAGTTCGCGCAGCGAAACACCGCTGAGCGTGCTGCCGTCGGCGCGTTTGTACTGGCCCAGCCAGGCGTTCTGTATGCCCTTGGCGTTGTTCACCACGTCGCGGTGCGTGTTGTCGGAAAAGCAGGAGTGCTCGTCTTCCTGGTCCTGGCTGGCCAGCGCGACCTCCAGGCGCTCGCCGGCAAGTTCACCGCGCGAGAGCGAGCCTAGGCCGACAAACATCTTGCGCACCGACTCCATGCCGCCGCGCTCGAACTTCGCGCGGTAAGACGTGGCTGTTGTGGGCGCCCAGGCTTCGGTCAGGCTGCGCAGGTCGTCGACCAGCAGGTCCGTCACCACCTGCAGGTATTGGCGGCGGCGATCGGCGTTGGGTTTCTTGCCGTCAATGAAATCTTCAAACGAACGGTTGCCCGGGCCGGTGGTGCTCAGGTCCTGGCCCCACAACAAAAATTCGATCGCGTGCCAGCCGGTGGCGATGTTCTCTTCGCCGTTGCGCTCGTTCAGGCTGGCCAGTTGCTTCTTGCCGATGACGGCCTTGCGGTTGTTGACGATGCCGGCGTTGGGCGCGTCTTTCACGTAATCGACATAGGACTCGTCCATGGGCCAGGCGTTGATGCGGCCTTCCGGGCCGTTTTTGCCGTCGATGGGGCCGCCGTAAAAACGGAAGGCCTCCGTCTGGCCGTAAAACTCGCGGGCGTCCAGCCAGGCCTTGCGCGCGGCTTTGAGGCCTTCGTCGGAGGGCGCGGCGGTGAAGGACTGCACGGCCTTTTGCAGCGTGAGCGCGCCGGCCAGCGTGTCCTCATAGCTGGCCAGCACCAGCTGGGCGTAATGCTTGGCCACGGCGGGCGCCGTCACGGCCTGAGCTGCTTGTGCGGCCGGTGCCGCCGCCGTGGTGCTGCCTGCGGCGGCTGCGGGCTGGGCCATGACGGGCGCTGAGAGCAGGGCAAGCAGGGTGGCAAGAAAGACGGGTTTCAGCACGGGTGTCATTGACGGCTCCTGGATTTTTGGGAATGGCAAAAAAGGGATTATACAAATGAGAATAGTTATCAATAGCATCGGCATACGGAATGCCGGGTCATTTCCGTCAGGTTCAGTGATGCGAAAAATGGGAGATGAGAGCTGCTCACAAACTCAGCGAAGCGGTCCTGGCTAGGCGCGCCGCCGCAGACAGGGCTCCAGCCCGGCAAGGCGGCGCAACAACGCCAGGAGGGTTTTGTGAGCAGCTCTCAGCGCCGCCGGCCGGCCTTGCGCGCTTCGTAGCGCTTCATCAGCGGCGTGACGGAGACGCCGTGCGCGACGACCGAGGCCACGACCACGGCCAGCGTGATGGACAGCAGTTGCTGGGCCAGCGCGCGTTGGATGTCGTGGTTGATGGCATAGAGCAGGTAGTAGAGCGAGCCGATGCCGCGTATGCCGAACCAGCCCATCAGGTTGCGCTGTGCGCCCCTGACCCGTGTGCCCAGCAGGCCGATGTAGACCGCCAGCGGCCGCACCACCAGGAACAGCACCGGAATGAACCACAGCACCTCCGGGCGAAAGCGCACGGTGGCCACCAGCACGCCGACGGCCAGCACGATGGCGACTTCGACAAAACTTTCCAGCTGGCTGTTGAAGCGCGCCACCGCGCGCATCATGTGGGCCGGCGCCTCGGCGCCCGAAGCCTCCTGATCCGCGGGACTCAGCGTTTCGCCGGGGACGGGGGCCGGCGCCTGCGGGCGCACATGAGGCTCGTCAATGCGGCGCAGCGCCAGCCCGGCGGCGAACACCGCCAGAAATCCGTAGGTGTGGCTGAGCAGCGCCAGGCCGTAGGTCAGCCCTATCAGCCCCAGCGCGATGAATTCGTCCGAGCCCAGCGCCTCGCGATGCCGCATGCGCAGGTAGAGGATGGCGCGGCCCACCAGCGTGCCCAGCAGCCAGCCCAGCGCCAGGCCGCCGGCCACCGCCCACAGCACGTCGACGGTCCACCAGCGCCAGCCGCCTTCGCCGAGTTCGTGCAGGCCCAGCAGGCCCAGGCCGAGCATGACAAAAGGAAAGGCCGTGCCGTCGTTGAGTCCGCCTTCGCCCGTAAGGCCGAAGCGCAGGCGGTCACGGTCTCCGGGATCGGCCACCTGCACGTCGGAGGCCAGCACCGGGTCGGTGGGCGCCAGGATGGCGCCCAGCAGCACGGCCGCGCCCAGCGGAAGGTTCAGCGCGTAGACGCCCAGCGCGGCAACGGCCGCCACCGTGAGCACCATGGAGACCGTCGCCAGCTGCACCGGAATGCGCCAGCGGCCGTCGTGCCGGCGGAATTCGAGCTTCATGCCGCAGGTGAACAGCGAGACCAGCACCGCCACTTCCGTCAGGCGTTCAAGCAGCACGGCGTTCTTCAGCGCGTCGAGCTTGAGCAGCCCCAGACCCACCGGGCTGACGGCCACACCCACGCCGAGGTAAAGCATGGCGGCGCTCAGCGGCAGACGCGCGATAAAGGAGCCCCCCAGCGTCATCGCAATCAGCAGCGCGCCGGCCACGATGCAGGCCAGGGTGAAGGTGGTGGGCTCGTTCATGGCCCGAGCTTATGGCCGGTGCGCGCCCGTGTGTATCAGCCGGCACGCCGTCTTGTGCTGGCCACGGGTGGCGGCGCCGCGACTACCAGTCGACCAGGCTTAAGCCAACGCTCAGGACATTGCGCTTGCGGTTGTAGTCCACCAGGCTGTCGCCATAGCCGCTGAACAGCTGCACGTGGTAGCGCAGGCCGGTGTAGTTGGGCGATGAGGCGGGCGCCATCATCCAGTCAAAGCGCGCCGAGCCGCGGGCTTCCTTGCGCAGCGAATGCCGCAGCGTCACGCCCACCGTGTTGGCCTTGTTGATCTGCCAGCTGCCGGTGACCTCGGCGCGGCCTATGTAGTTCTCGATGCCGGGGTTGTCGTCGTTGCCCGAAGACTCCTTGAGCCGGTCCCAGATGCGTCCCTGCAGGATCAGGCCCGAGTCCTGGCCCAGCGTCTTTTCCGCCGCGCCCATCAGGTAGACGCGGTTCCAGCTGCGTGACAGCGGCAGCGACTGGCCGTTGGACTGGTGCACCAGCCCAAGGCCCGAGAGCCGGTAGGTCCAGCCGCCGGCCAGCGGGATCTGGTGCGGGTAGATGTAGAGAATTTCAGGCTCGTGGTCCGTGGTGCGGAAAGGCCGCGAGATGGCGCCGTTGAACAGCTGCCAGTAGCTTTGCTGCGTGTAGCCGAACCACAGCGAGTCGTGGTCGTCCTCGTCCTCGGGGCCGTTCTTCAGCAGGCCCTTGGCGATCTTGGTGCGCACCGAGAGCTGGATCTTGTTCTCAGTCCGCATATAGGGCTGCGAAGTCAGCGCGGTATGGCCCAGCGACGGCGACGAAGGCTGCATGTTCACGCTGTCGGAGGTGACCACCGCCAGCGAGATCGGCCGGTAGCCGCGCAGCGAGAAGGTGTCGCAATCGGTGCCGCGCTGCAGCTCCCAGAACCGCGAGAGTTCGGAGTACTTGGTGTTCTTGCAGCCTATGGGTTTGCCGTCCGGCGCCTCGGTGTTCAGCGAAGGCAGCAGCAGCACCGGCGTGGCCGGCTGGCCGGTCGCCGGATTGGCCGGCGCCGTGGTGAGGCTGGGCGCGGGCATGTTGGCCGGCGTCTGCGCGTCCGCCCATTGCTGGAAGCAGGCCAGTTGCGCGGCCGGGTCGGCCTTCATGGCCTGGCAAGCCTGCCAGCCCGTGACCGGGACGCGTGCGGAAGCGGAAGAAGAGGTTTGCGCCTGTGCCGGGAACATGGCCAAAAGCCCCAGGAGGCCGGCCCACAGCAGGGGCGCGGCAAATAGGGAGGGTGTCGATCGCATGGTTGGGCAGTCGGTTCGGTGATGTTTTAAAGGAATTTTCAGGCGTCCGCGCTTGGGGCTTAAGGCAGCCGGGTCAGCGTGAAGGGAATATCGGGCGCGTTGTCGGGGGCGCTGCTGCTGGTGTCTTTCCAGTTGCCTTTGAAGGCCTTGCCGCAGGAGCCCTCGACCATTTCGCCGTTCCAGGTGCCGGTGATGCTCACATTGTCGGAAGACTCGTCGAGCAGCAGCATGCCGCCCTCGAGGTCGCCGGCCAGCGCGGCCTTGGCGGCATGGCCGGCAATGGCCTTGGAGCCGCCGGCCGCGCCCAGGTCGCGGCTCACGATACCGGCCAGGCTTTCGGCGAATTCGGCGTGCCGCTCCAGCAGCATGGTGGCGCGGGCCGGCAGTCCGGCGGGCGGGTTGGAAAAACGCACGGCCCACAGGCCGTAAAGCTGCGCGGCCTTCATGTCCGTCGCCGCGGGGCATCCGCTATCAGCTTTGGTTTGGGCGTTTACCCCGGTAAACAGTGTGCAGCTTGCTATCAACAAAAGAGCAAATCGGAAGGTATTCGAAGTCATGAACAGGTGAACGCCGGCTCGAGGCCGTTCGGAACGGGGCTGCAGGAACGCTGCGCAGGCCGGCCGGGTGGCCGGCCTGCGCAGCGGTGGAAAGAAAACCCGGGCCGGCGAGGTGCGGGGTTTAAGCAACGCACAGCCCGGGGCTTGCGCACTATCTCACGAATACATCTTCTATGACGCGCAACTCAGGCAAACCCGCGAGTTGAAACCATTTGTAACTGAGATACTGAATTTGTTTCCATTTTTTACTCCGAAAGGCCCCACCATGAAAATCCGTCAATACATAAGTGTGCTGGTGCTGGCTTTGTTGGCCGGCCAAGCCTCGGCCCAGGGGACGCCATTGGTGTTCGCCGTGAATGAAGGCGTGACTTACGGCGTCAATCCGGGCGCGACCGTCGAGCGTTTTCGGGACCTGTCCGAGGACTTGGGCAAGCTGCTCAAGCGCCCCGTCAAGATACAGCCCGTAACAGACTACAAAGAACTCGCGGCCGGCATGGCCGAGCAGCGCTACGACATCGCCTATGTGCACCCGGCCCATCACTCCATCCGGGCGATGTCCAAAAACGGCTACCGCCTGGTCGCACTGACCAAGGGCTTTACCGATTACAGCGCCTCCTTCATGGTGCGCAGCGACTCCCCGCTCAAGTCCATCAACGACCTGAAGGGCCTCAAGATAGGCGCGCCCAGTGAAGACTCCATCACCTCGGTGATCATGCGCGCCACTTTGCGTGACGCGTTCGGGCCGCAACCGCTGGAAACCGTTTACGTGAAACTGCAAGACGCGGTGCCCTTTATGGTGGAGCACGGCATGGTGGCTTCGGGGGTTACCGCTTCGCGCGCGGTGGTCAAAGACTGGCAGGCCAAAGGCGGCAAGGTGCTGGCCACCAGCAAGCCGGTGCCCATCAAGCATCTGATCGCCAGCGGCAAGCTGACCGACGCGGAACGCGCCCAGCTCACCGCCTACTTTGTGGGACTGGATCAATCCGCCGACGGCAAAAAGCGGCTGGACGCGCTCGCCGTGCAGGGGTTCATCGAGTATGACCAGGCGAAGCTGATGGATCTCGGCAAATGGCTGGGGCTGTGACGTCCCATTCCTATTTCAACGCGATATGTCGTTGCAGCCCCCTTGCCGTGCTGTAGCACTGTCTGCGGGGACGCGCCTAATCTCGCGCTGAACTAGGAACGGGAGTTCGGGCGCGGCGTCAGCGAGTCTCTGCCGCCGCCGCTGCCGCCGCAATCCCCTCAGCGGATTTTTTCGCGAACTCCGCGCGCAAGGCCTTGAGCTTTTCGCGCGGATCTTCTTTCACCGTGGCCTTGTCCAGCGCCATCTCGGCGATGAAGCGGCTGGGCGCGCCGGGGATCATGTCGCGGCCTTTTTTGCGTTTGCGCAGCCAGTTCACGGCCAGCGTGCGCTGCGCGCGCGTGATGCCCACGTACATCAGGCGGCGTTCTTCCTGCAGGCGCAGCGCGATGCTGTCGGTGTTGCTGCCGTCGTCGTCTTCCAGCTTGAAGGGCAGCAGGCCCTCGTTCACGCCGGCCAGCACCACGTGCGGCCACTCCAGGCCCTTGGCCGCGTGCAGGGTGGACAGCGTCACCACATTCTGGTCGCCTTCGCGCTCGCTGATGGTGGACAGCAGTGCGATGGTCTGCACCACTTCCAGCATGGTCTTGGTCTCGGCGGCCACCACCGCGCCCGAGGCATCGTCGATCTGGCCGCCGCAGCGCTGCGCCACCCAGTCGCAGAAATCCATCACATTGGTCCAGCGCGCGGCCGCCAGCTTCTCGCTGTCCTCGCCGTCATACAGGTGCTTCTCGTAGTCGATTTCCTTGAGCCAGTCGTTCAGGAAAGCGCGCGCGTCCTCGGCGCCCACGGTGCGCTTCGCGCGGTACTCGAGGTCGTTGAGGTAGCGGCCGAACTCATGCAGTGAGCCCACCGCCTTGGCCGGCAGCACCGAGCCCAGCGAGTTGCTGAACAGCGCCTCGAACAGGCTCTGCTTGGACTGGCTCGCGAAGTTGCCCAGCGCGCCCAGCGTGGTGTGGCCTATGCCGCGCTTGGGCGTGGTCACCGCGCGCATGAACGCCGGGTCGTCGTTGTTGTTGACCAGCAGCCGCATCCAGCAGCACAGGTCCTTGATCTCGGCGCGGTCGAAAAAGCTCTGCCCGCCCGAGACCTTGTAGGGAATGTTGGCCTTGCGAAAAGCTTTCTCGAAGGGCTTGGCCAGGTGGTTGGCGCGGTACAGCACGCAGAAATCTTTCCACTCCTTGTACTGCCCGCCCTCGGCCTGCAGGCTGCCTTCGGCGCGCAGGCTCTGGATGCGGGCCACCACACGTTCGGCCTCATGCTCCTCGCTGTCGCAGTCCACCACGCGCACCGGCTCGCCCTCGCCGAGCTCGCTGAACAGCGTCTTGGGAAACAGCTTGGGGTTGGGGCCGATCACGTTGTTGGCCGCGCGCAGGATGGCGCTGGTCGAGCGGTAGTTCTGCTCAAGCTTGACCACCTTGAGGTTGGGATAGTCCTGCGGCAGTTTCCTGAGGTTGTCCAGCGTGGCGCCGCGCCAGCCGTAGATCGACTGGTCGTCGTCGCCCACCGCGGTGAAGCGGCCGCGCGGGCCCACCAGCAGCTTGAGCATTTCATACTGGGTAGCGTTGGTGTCCTGGTATTCGTCGACCAGCACATGGCTGAGCGACTCCTGCCATTTGCTGCGCACGCTGTCGTGCTCGCGCAGCAGCTTGAGCGGCAGGCCCACCAGGTCGTCGAAGTCCACGCTCTGGTAGGCGGTCAGGCGTTCTTCATAGTGCGCCATCACCCGGGCGATGGCGCGCTCCTCGTCGCCGTTGGCCTGCGCCATGGCCTCGGCCGCGTTGAGGCCCATGTTCTTCCACAGGCTGATAGTCCACTGCCACTGCCGCGCGGTGGCCGCATCGGTGCTGCCACCGGCGTCCTTGATGATGCTGGTCACGTCGTCGCTGTCGAGAATCGAGAACTGGGGCTTCAGGCCCAGCGCCGTGCCATCCTGGCGCAGCATGCGCACGCCCAGCGCGTGGAAGGTGCAGATCAGCACGCCCTTGGCGCTTTTACCGATCAGCGCCTTGGCCCGTTCGCGCATCTCGGCGGCGGCCTTGTTGGTGAAGGTGATCGCGGCAACCTGCTCCGGCTTGAGCCCCGACTGGATCAAGCGGCCGATCTTGTGCGTGATCACCCGCGTCTTGCCCGAACCCGCGCCCGCCAGCACCAGGCAGGGACCATGCAGGTAGTTCACGGCTTCTTGTTGGGCGAGGTTCAGGCCGTGAGTCATGAAAAAGAATCGATTCCAAGGAGAGAAAATGCGCGAGGGCCGGCCAGGTCAGGAACTGGCGGTGAAGGGCAAATCATAGCGGCTGCCCTTTTGCGGTCCGCGGTGCGGGAACACCCGAAATTGCGGATTCAGGGAATAAATGCCCGCAGCGAATCCTCACGGGCCCAGGAAGCTATCAAAGCAATAGCACTACCGGGCCCGGGCGCGGCTTCAGGCGTGCCGGCTCGCCGGGGCGAAGCCACCCTGCGTCAAGGACAAGGCCTGGGCTGCCTGCTGCAGCAGCAGCCGCACGGTTTTCTGGTCGGGGCCGACGTGGCGGTCTATGCGCCGCACGTAAGGGCAGGTCAGCGCCGCCAGCGCGCTGTGGTCGGGCCCGAAGATCGGGCAGGAAATATCGGCCACGCCGAAGGATTGCAGGCTGTCGCGTTCGAAATAGCCTTGCTTGCGGATCACGCCGAGGGCGGCGGCCAATGCATCGGACTCGATCGGCACCTCGCCTTCGAGCGCCGTGTGCTGGGCCAGCATTTGCTGGGCCTGGCTGGCATCCGCGAAAGCCAGCAACACCCGGCCCGAGGCGGTGTCGACCAGCCCGACATGCACCCCCACGCGGATCGTCATGCTCCAGGTGCCGGGGCCGTTGACCTGTGCGGTGACCAGCACATTGCCCTGGTCATAAACGCCCATGTGGCAGGCCTGCTCCGCCTTCTGCGCGAAAGCTTCCATGATGGGAATGGCCTGGGTCACCAGCCGGTTGAGCGGTGGATGCATGTGGGCCAGCGAGAAGAGCTTCAGGCTCAGCGAATAGCGGTCGCCCGAGAGCGAGCGCATCACATATTGCCGCGCCACCAGACGCTCCAGCATGCGGTAGATCTCGCTCGCGTTGCGGTCCATTTCCTTGACGATCTCCGCGCGCGTCAAGCCCTGCGGCTGACGGGCCAGCAACTCCAGGATGTCCAGGCCTTTGTCGAGCGCCGGTGCGCGGTAGCGGTCTTCCGCAAGAGGCGGAGATGCGGAGGCGCCAGCGTCGTTCGGGGCCGGGTCGGGCGTCGGGGGAAAAGATTTTGGTGTCATGGCGGGAGGTGGGTGAGGGCAAAGGCATTGCAATTTTGATATGGAACGCAGCGCTCCTGATATGTCACACGGCGCTTGCGAGGACTTTCGCCTTCATTGTTCTGAGTTTATTTACTTTTGCACTTAATGTTCATCAATAAATTAAATCCTGACCTAGGGAAAGTCCGGAGCTTGGAAAGATGAGCAAATTTCTATGATTCACACCGTTTCGATCCATAAGTGAATAGATTGTTCATCAATGAACCATTTGTAACAATAAGTTTCCCGCCTCTGGCACCTTCGCCTCGTAACGGCCCGTCAGCTAAAAAAGGTTTTTGTTATGCGTCCAGGACGATTCGAGAAGAAAACAGTATTGGTCTCAGCGCCGGCGTCCGGGCTGGTGCCCGCGGCCTGTGCCTTGGCTTACGCCGGGGACGACGCCGGGGCACGTCTTCCTTGCGCGCCGGCGGCGTAACGACCTGAGTGAATACCGCAGTTGCCAGCAACCGCTCATGACACCTCTTGTGGCCATCACCAAGCTGTGCAAGTCCTTCCCGGGAGTGCGCGCGCTGCACAACGCCCGGTTTGAGCTTGCCGCGGGCGAAGTGCATGCCCTGATGGGCGAGAACGGCGCCGGCAAATCCACCTTGATGAAGATACTGGCCGGGGTCTACCAGAAGGACGCCGGCGAGATCAGCGTCGACGGTCAGGCGGTCGAGATCGCCAGCCCGCGCGCCGCGCAGGCGCTGGGCATCGGCATCATTCACCAGGAGCTCAACCTGATGGGCCACCTGAGCGTGGCGCAGAACATTTTCATCGGACGCGAGCCGCTCGGCCGGCTGGGCCTGTTCGTCGACACCGAAAAGATGGCCCGTGATACCCAGGCGATCTTCGACCGGCTGAACCTGAACCTGGAGCCGCATACGCTGGTCTGCGATCTGACGGTGGCACGCCAGCAGATGGTCGAGATCGCCAAGGCGCTGTCCTTCGACTCGCGCGTGCTGATCCTGGACGAGCCCACCGCCGCACTGAACAACGCCGAGATCGACGACCTGTTCCGCATCATCGGCGAGCTCAAGCGCCAGGGCGTCGGCATGGTCTACATCTCGCACAAGATGGACGAGCTCAAGCGCATCTCGGACCGCGTGACGGTGATGCGCGACGGCCAGTACATCGGCACCGTGCCGACCGCCACCACCAGCATGGACACCATCATCGGCATGATGGTCGGGCGCGCGCTGCTGGAAGACGAGAGGCCGCCCGCAAGCGACCAGTGCGGGGAGACCGTGCTCGAGGTGCGCGGCCTCAATCGCGGCCGCACGATCAAGGATGTCAGCTTCAGCGTGCGCAAGGGCGAGATCCTGGGCTTTGCCGGCCTGATGGGCGCCGGCCGGACTGAAGTGGCGCGTGCCGTGTTCGGCGCCGACAAAAGGGATTCGGGCGAGATACGTGTCAAAGGCCGCAGGGTCGAAGTGCGCAGCCCGGCCGATGCGGTGGCGCACGGCATCGGCTACCTGTCGGAAGACCGCAAGCACTTTGGCCTGGCCACCGGCATGGACGTGCAGACCAACATCGTGCTGGCCACCCTGCGGCGCTTCTTGAGCTTGGGCTTCCTCCTCAAGCCTGCCGCGATGCAGGAAACGGCGGCGAAATTGATCGCGCAGCTGGGCATCAAGACACCGGGCGCGCAGCAGAAAGTGGCGCTGCTGTCGGGCGGCAACCAGCAAAAAATCGTGGTCGCCAAATGGCTGGTGCGCGACTGCGAGATCCTGTTTTTCGACGAGCCCACGCGCGGCATCGACGTGGGCGCCAAGAGCGAAATCTACAAGCTGCTCAATGCGCTGGCGGCGCAAGGCCGCGCGATCGTGATGATCTCCTCGGAACTGCCCGAGGTGCTGCGCCTGAGCCACCGCATCGTGGTGATGTGTGAGGGCCGCATCACCGGCGAGCTGTCGGCCCGCGAGGCCACCCCCGAAAAAATCATGCAGCTCGCCACCCAGCGCGAAGCTCCTCCCAACGCTTCCGGCGCGCTTGCCGCGGCCGCCGCTTTTTAAACACACCGGAAGCATCCCCCATGACCGTCTCCAAGTTGCTGCAGAGTTTCAAGACTGCGGCCTTCAGCAGCAATACCCGTCAAAAGCTCCTGGCGTTTGCCAGCCTGCTGGGATTGCTGATTTTCTTCAGTGTGGCCTCGCCCAGTTTCATGCAAACCGACAACATGGTAGGCATCTTGCAGGCCACCGCGGTGAACGGCGTGCTGGCCATTGCCTGCACCTTTGTCATCATCACCTCGGGCATAGATCTTTCGGTGGGCACCCTGATGACGTTTTGCGCCGTCATGGCCGGGGTGGTGCTGACCTATTGGGGCCTGCCCTTCTACCTGGGCGTGCTGGCGGCCATTTTCTTCGGCGCGTTCTCAGGCTTCATCTCGGGCGTGCTGATTGCCAAGCTGAAGATTCCGCCCTTCATTGCCACCCTGGGCATGATGCTCATGCTCAAGGGCCTGTCGCTGGTCATCACCCATTCCAAGCCGATCTATTTCAACGACACGCCGGAGTTCTCGGTCATTTCCCAGGAATCGCTGATCGGCTACTTCCTGCCCGAGCTCCCCATCCCCAACGCGGTGCTGATTCTCTTTGTGGTGGCGGTGCTGTCCAGCCTGGTGCTGAACAAGACGGTGCTGGGCACCTACACCTTCGCGCTGGGCAGCAACGAAGAGGCGGTGCGCCTGTCGGGCGTGAACGTGGACCGCTGGAAGATCATTGTCTACACGCTGAGCGGCGCGATCTGCGGCATCGCCGGCCTGCTCATCGCCTCGCGCCTGAACTCTGCGCAGCCCTCGCTGGGTCAGGGCTACGAGCTGGACGCAATTGCCGCCGTCGTGATCGGCGGCACCTCGCTCAGCGGCGGGGTCGGCACGATCCTGGGCACCATCATCGGCGCTTTCATCATGAGCGTGCTGACCAACGGGCTACGCATCATGTCGGTCGCCCAGGAGTGGCAGACCGTGGTGACGGGCCTGATCATCATCGCGGCGGTGTACGCCGACATCTTGCGAAAGCGCAGGTAGATGCAAGCAAACGCCGTCTCAGCCGCCGGGCCGCATGCGTGCAGTTCCTAGCCAAGGAGAACCCCAAACCCCAGCCCCTGCCCACGTTTGATTTTGATATTCATTGCAGCAACCCATAACGATCAGGAGACGACATGATTTTGAAACGAACACTTTTGAGCCTCGCACTGGGCCTTGGCCTGGCTTCCACCTTGAGCACGACGGCGCTGGCCGCCGACGAGATCTACATCCCGATGATCTCCAAGGGCTTTCAGCACCAGTTCTGGCAGGCCGTCAAGGCAGGGGCCGAGCAGGCCGGCAAGGATTACAAGGTCAAGGTGACCTTCGAAGGCCCCGAGAGCGAGAGCATGGTGGACAAGCAGATCGACATGTTCGCGGCGGCGCTGGCCAAAAAACCGTCGGCCATCGGCTTTGCCGCGCTGGACAGCAAGGCGTCGATCCCGCTGCTGAAAAAAGCCCAGGCCGCCAAGATCCCGGTCATCGCTTTTGACTCGGGCGTGGACAGCGACATCCCGGTGACCACGACCACTACCAACAACGTGGCTGCCGCGGCGCTGGCCGCCGACAAGATGGCCGAGCTGATCGGCAAGAGCGGCGATGTCGCCCTGGTGGTGCACGACCAGACCAGCCGCACCGGTATCGACCGTACCGAGGGATTTGTCAACCGCATCAAATCGACCTATCCCAACATCAAGATCGTCAGCGTGCAGTACGGCGGCGGCGACCAGCTCAAATCGACCGAGATCACCAAGTCCATCCTGCAGGCCAACCCCAACCTGAAGGGAATTTTCGGCGCCAACGAAGGCTCGGCCATCGGTGCATTGAACGGCGCCAGGGAGATGAAGCGCAAGGTGGTGATCATCGGCTACGACTCCGGCAAGCAGCAAAAAGCCGCCATCCTGGACGGCTCCATGGCCGGCGCCATCACGCAGAACCCGGTCGGCATCGGCTACAAGACCGTGGAGGCGGCGGTCAAGTCCCTCAAGGGCGAGAAGCTGCCCAAGGTCATCGACACCGGCTTTTACTACTACGACAAGACCACCATCAACGACCCCAAGATCGCGGCGGTTTTGTATGACTGATGGGTGCGGCGGCCTCAAGGCTGCCACGCGCTGAAGCTTCTTCACCAGGCAAACGGCAATCCTTCATGAGCACTATCCAATCCCTGCGTGTCATCGACGTGCGCTTTCCGACGTCGCGGCATCTCGACGGCTCGGATGCGATGAATCCGGACCCGGATTATTCGGCCGCCTATGTGGTGCTGGAAACCGGCCAGCCGGGGCTCGAAGGCCACGGCCTGACCTTCACCATAGGCCGCGGCAATGAGGTCTGCTGCGCCGCCA
Source organism: Polaromonas sp. P1_G1 (assembly GCF_056405595.1). Lineage (NCBI taxonomy): Bacteria > Pseudomonadati > Pseudomonadota > Betaproteobacteria > Burkholderiales > Comamonadaceae > Polaromonas > Polaromonas sp. P1_G1. The sequence goes on along the minus strand of NZ_JBFUBU010000003.1, from coordinate 121,811 downwards.
TCGAAGCCATGCGCCATCTGGTGGTCGGCCTGGACATGGACTGGGTGACCGCGGACATGGGCCGTTTCTGGCGTTACATCACCTCGGACAGCCAGCTGCGSTGGATWGGCCCGGACAAGGGYGCKATCCACCTGGCSACMGSCGCCGTGGTCAATGCCGTGTGGGACCTGTGGGCCAAGCAGGAGGGCCTGCCGGTGTGGAAGCTGGTGGCCCGCATGAGCCCGGAAGAAATCGTCAGGCTGATCGACTTTCGCTACATCACCGACTGCATCACGCCGGCCGAAGCGCTGGCGCTGTTGACGCGCCAGGCCGCCGGCAAGGACGCGCGCCTGAAGACGCTCGAGCAGGAAGGCTATGCCTGCTACACCACGTCCGCCGGCTGGCTGGGCTATGACGACGAAAAGCTCAGACGCCTGGCCCAGGAGGCGGTGGACGCCGGCTTTTCACACATCAAGCTCAAGGTGGGCCGAGACCTGCAGGACGACATCCGGCGGGTGCGCGTCGCCCGCGAGGTGCTCGGCCCCGACCGCACCCTGATGATCGATGCCAACCAGGTGTGGGACGTGAACGAGGCGATCGACTGGCTGGAACACCTGCGTTTTGCCAAGCCCTGGTTCATCGAGGAGCCGACCAGCCCCGACGACATCGAAGGCCACCGCCGCATCCGCGAGGCGGTCAAGGGCGACATGCAGGTCGCCACCGGCGAGATGTGCCAGAACCGCGTCATGTTCAAGCAGCTCATCATGCAGGGCGCGATTGACGTGGTGCAGATCGACGCCTGCCGGCTCGGCGGGGTCAATGAGGTGCTGGCCGTGATGCTGATGGCCGCCAAGTACGGGCTCAAGGTGTGCCCGCATGCCGGCGGGGTCGGCCTGTGCGAATACGTGCAGCACCTGTCGATGATCGACTACCTCTGCATCGCCGGCACCAAGGAAGGCCGGGTCATCGAATACGTGGACCACCTGCACGAGCATTTCGTGGATCCCTGCGTGATTCGCAATGCCGCCTACATGCCGCCGCAGCGGCCGGGTTATTCGATCGAGATGAAACGCGAGTCGCTGGCGCAGTACGCCTTCAGGGCTTGACGGCACGCCGACCCTTCATTGCCTGCCCATCCATGACCAACAGACGAGACCGGAGCCCCACGATGGACTTATCGACCGACCGCGAAATCGACGACACGGCGGTGTTCCTGCCGCTGGGCGCCATGAACAGACATCCACACCGCCGAAACGCCATGCGGCGCTGCCAGCCACCGGGCCCGAAGAGCACGGTGAAAGCTGGCCGCCATGTTTTCCCCGCCCGAACCGGGTTCGCTCTGGGCAGCCATGCCGGCGAATGGGCATATCCGGACTTCTTCAACTGACTCAATCCAACCACAGAAAAGAGAGACAAATCATGAAAGCTGCTATCCGTAGTATGTACCTGGGCGTTGCCTGCGCGGCCGTGCTGGCTCCGCAAATGGCCTCTGCCCAGTCCACCGTCACCTTGTATGGACGGGTCGTGTCAGGCCTGGCCTATATCGATCATGTGTTTGACCCGGTGGCCAATGCCAGTTTCTCCAAAACCATGGTGGCCAGCAACCAGTGGGGCACCAGCATGTGGGGCATGAAGGGCAAAGAAGACCTGGGGGGCGGCCTCGCGGCCAACTTCCTTCTCGAAAGCGGGTTTGAGCTTAAAAACGGGGGGGCCGGAACGAACCTGTTCAATCGCCGCGCCTATGTCGGCCTGTCCAACGCCAGCTGGGGCAGTTTTCGCCTTGGCAAGAACCTGTTCATCAGCAACGACGTGTGGGACCTGGACCCGACCGGCCAGCAGTGGGTGGGCAGCGCCACCCTGGTCAGGGGACGCAGCTGGCCTGGTGCCAACAATGTGATCGAGTATTCAACGCCTGACATGGGCGGCTTTAATGCCACGGGGCAGATCTCGCTCGGCGAACAGGCGGGCAACAGCAAGGCCAACCGCGGCGAAGGCTTTTCTCTGACCTATGCGAACCAGGACCTGATGCTGCGCGCCATCTATTCCCAGCGCCGTAATGCTGTCGGCACCTTCACGGATGTTTTCAACACCTCCAAGGAAACCATCATCGGCGGCACTTACAAGATCGGCCCGGCCAAGCTGTATGCGGCTTACGACTACATCACCGCAGCCGACGCGGCCCTCACCGCCGCGAGCAAGCTCAAGCATGCCTGGGTCGGCGTTCGCTACGATGTGACGCCGGCGCTCACGCTGATCGGTTCGGTCTTCCACGTCAAGTCCGACCGGGTGGCCGGCAAGGCCACGCTCGGCATGGTGGGCGCGGACTACAGCATGTCCAAGCGCACGCTGCTGTACGCGGCATTCGGCAACGTCAGCAACTCCAGTGGCGCCAACTTCGGGGTGGACACGGTATCGGGAAATCCGGCGATCAACCAGTCGCAAAGAACCATTTACGCGGGCATTGCGCACAGCTTTTAAAGCGGCGGCGCCGGGCTGGCGGGATTCACATCGGAATCACGCCACCCGCCAGCCGTCCTGCCATCATTTGCTCTGTCATAAGTAGCTGCAGCGCAGGCACTCCCTGCGCTGCAGCTATTTTTTTTTGCCCAATCGACGGGTGGGCAGAGCTTTGCGACGCACCACACGCAAGGCCTGGGCGACAATCAGCGCCGTGCTCGGCATTCTTTTCGTCACCTTTCCCTTTTTCGCCCTGGTGCTGTGCGGCTACCTTGCCGCGCGCCGCGGCCTGCTTCCGCAGCTGGCCATTCCCGGCCTCAACACCTTTGTGCTGTATTTCGCGCTGCCCTGCATGCTCTACCGCTTCGGCGCCGGCACGCCGATCGCGCAGCTGCTGGACGCCAGCCTGGTCGCGGTTTACCTGGTGTGCGCGCTGCTGATGGTGGCCTTCACCGTGGTGCTCACGCGCAAGGGCCGCATTGCCTGGAACGATGCGTCCTTCGGCGCGCTGGTCGCGGCCTTTCCCAACACCGGCTTCATGGGTGTGCCCCTGCTGGTGGCGCTGCTGGGCGCGCAGGCCGCCGGCCCGGCCATCGTCACCATCCTTGTTGATCTATTGGTGACGAGTTCGCTGTGCATCGCGCTGTCGCGGCTGGATTCGGCCGACATCCACGGCGCCGAAGTCGCCGCGCAGAAGGCGCTCAAGGGCGTGGCGCTCAATCCCATGCCCTGGGCCATCGTGCTGGGCGCGCTGTCGTCAGGCTTCGGGGTGGCGCTCCCCGGGCCGGTGATGCAGACCGTGGGGCTGCTGGCCGACGCCGCCTCGCCGGTGGCGCTGTTCACCATMGGCGCGGTGCTGGCCCGCTCACAGATGAACAGCGTTGCGGCCACGCCGCTCAGGGACTACGTGCCGGTGGCGCTGATCAAGCTGGTGGTCCATCCGGTGCTCGTGGGCCTGGTGGGGCTGGGCGCCATCGCGCTGGGCGTGCCCCTGGATCGGTTTGCGCTCACCGTGATCGTGCTGGTGGCGGCCCTGCCCAGCGCCAGCAACGTGGCGATGCTGGCCGAGCGCTTCGGCGCCGACAACGGCCGCATCGCGCGCATCATCCTGCTGTCCACCGTGCTGGCCTTTTTCAGCTTTTCGGCGGCCGTAGCCCTGCTCACCTGAGGCGGAGCCCGGGCCTGCGCCCGGGTTTCAGCGGCTGTTACAAAAAAACTGAAAAAAGACGGCGCCCCTGCTGTCGATTTCGCTCCGCCTGTTCGTCGTACCGGTAAGAGCAGGATGTTTCTGCCCGGGTTGTCCGGGCTCTCCGCTCCCAACCCAAAGGAGTCCGATATGAAATTCATGGTCCTGGTGAAAGCCGACAAACACAGCGAAGCCGGTGAAATGCCCAGCGAACAACTGCTGGCCGACATGGGCAAGTTCAACGAATCACTGGTCAAGGCCGGCGTCATGCTGGCGGGCGAGGGGCTGCACCCGAGCTCCAAAGGCGCGCGCGTCAGGTTTTCCGGCAGCAAACGCACCGTGATTGACGGGCCCTTCCCCGAAACCAAGGAACTGGTGGCCGGCTTCTGGATGCTGCAGGTTTCGTCGAAGGAAGAGGCGATTGAATGGGTCAAACGCTGCCCCTTCCCGCCGGAGAGCGAAGCTGAAATCGAAATTCGCCAGGTGTTCTCGGCCGAAGACTTCGGCGCCGAATTCACGCCCGAACTGCGCGAAGCCGAGGAACGCCTGCGCCGGCAGATGGAATCACAGGGCTGAAACATGCCGGGCCCGTGTTTGAGGTAAAAACCTGGGACGGCGGCATCGGGCCACCCAAGGAAATTCACATGCAATTCATGATCCTGCGCAAATCCGACGCGAGCACCGAGGCCGGCGAACTGCCCAGCCCCGCGCTGCTGGCCGCCATGGGCGCTTACAACGAAGAACTCGCCAAAGCTGGCATGCTGCTGGGCGGCGAGGGCCTGCAGCCCAGTTCAAAGGGCGCGCGCATCCGCTTCTCCGGCGGCAAGCCCACGGTCGTCGACGGCCCCTTCACCGAAGCCAAGGAGCTGATCGCCGGCTTCACTATGGTCGAGGCGGCCTCGCGCCAGGAAGTCATCGAGTGGCTCAAACGTTGGCCGCAGGAAGATGCCGGCGGCAACAGTTCGCTGGAGGTCCGCGAAGGCGGCTGCCCCGGCGGCCTGCGCGGCGTGGCCGGTGAGGGCGCACCAGCCCTGCCCGAAGGCTTTCGCCGTTTCATGATTCTGCTCAAGGCCAACGACAGGGCCGAAGCCGGCACCGTGCCCGACAACCAGTGGCTGGGGCGCATGGCCCAGCACAACGACGACGCCGTCAAGGCCGGCGTGCTGCTGCTGGGCGAAGGCCTCAAGCCCAGCGCCAGCGCATCCCGCCTCAAATTCACCCGGGGCAAACCCAGCGTGATGGACGGGCCCTTTGCCGAAGCCAAGGAATTGCTGGCCGGCTTCTGGATCATCCAGGCGCGCTCGCTGCAGGCCGCGGTGGACTGGGCGCTGGGCTACCCGTTTCCTTTCAGCGACACCGAGGAGGTCGAGGTTGAAATCCGGCTGCTGTATGAGGCCGCCGACTTCGCCGCGGCCTGAAGCCCGGGGTGCGGCCAAAAAAATCTGAAATTTTTTTTGGCCGGGCGTGTCGATTTGATGTTTTCCGTTCGTCGTAACGGTGAGCAGACGTTTTTTGGAGGCCGCACAGCGTGCGTGCCCGATAAACCCGGCGCTCGCCCATTCATGAAATGAACGAACACCAAAAAGGGGATTTACATGTTCAAGACCATTGCCATCATTGCCGCCGTTGTCATCGTGCTTTTCATCGTGACGGTGTTGGTGCTTGCCGCCGGCAAGCCCGACACCTTCCGTGTCCAGCGCCAGACCACCGTCCAGGCGCCGCCCGAAAAAATCTTCCCGTTGATCAACGACTACAAGAACTGGGGCGCCTGGTCGCCCTGGGAGAAAAAGGACGCGGCCATGAAGCGCAGCTTCAGCGGCCCGGCCGCCGGCAAGGGCTCGGCCTATGCCTGGGAGAGCAAGGAGGTCGGCACGGGCGACATGCTGATCACCGAATCGGTACCGTCTTCCGTCGTCAGGATAGACCTGAACTTCAGCAAACCCTTTGAAGCCCACAACAAGGTGGTGTTCAGCATCCAGCCGCAGGCCGGCGGCAGTGTGGTGAGCTGGGAGATGGCGGGCCCCGCGCCGCTGATCTCCAGGGTCATGCATGTCTTCTTCAACATCGACAAGATGGTGGGCAAGGACTTTGAAGACGGCCTGGCCGCCATGAAGGCCACCGCGGAAAAGTAAAGCCGGCCGCTGACCTCAAACCCACACCCAAGGAGTACAGAAATGCGATTCATGATGCTGATGATCCCCAAAGGCTACGAAAGCGCCGCCGCCGGCACCCTGCCCAGCGCCGACGCCGTGGCCGCCATGATGAAGTACAACGAAGAGCTGCAAAAAGCCGGCGTGCTGCTCTCGCTTGAAGGCCTGCACCCGCCGTCCATGGGCGCGCGCGTGAGCTTCCCCGGCGGCAAGCCGCGCGTGAGCGACGGCCCCTTCGCCGAAGCCCGTGAAGTGGTGGGCGGCTTCTGGATGATCAACGTGGCCTCGCGCGAGGAAGCCATCCAATGGGCGTCGCGCTGCCCCGCCGCCGAAAACGAGACCATCGAGCTGCGCCAGGTGATGGAAATGTCGGATTTCCCGAGCGACGTGCAGGAAGCCGCCGCCGGCTTCACCGAGATGCAGCAGGCACCCAGCGGAAAAAGCAAGAGCGCCTGAAACCGCATGGCCTCGCATGAAACCCACCGCGCCATCGACGCCGTCTGGCGCATCGAGTCGGCCAAGGTCATCGCCAAGGTCGCGCGCATGGTGCAGGAGGTGGGCTTGGCCGAAGAGATCGCGCAGGATGCGCTGGTCACGGCACTCGAGCGCTGGCCCAAGACAGGCGTTCCCGACAATCCGGGCGCCTGGCTCATGGCCGTCGCCAAGCACCGCGCCATTGATTACTTGCGGCGGCGCAAGCTGCTCGCGCTCAAGCACGAAGAGCTGGGCCGCGAACTCGAGATGGAGCAGGACATGGCCTTCGCCGACGTAGACGAGCCCGGTGACGGGGACGACGGCGCCGACGACTACGGCGACGACCTGCTGCGCCTGATCTTCACCGCCTGCCATCCGGTGCTGTCCACCGAGGCGCGCATCGCGCTCACGCTGCGGCTGCTGGGCGGCCTGAGCACCGACGAGATCGCGCGCGCCTTCCTGGTGCCCGAGCCCACCGTGGCCCAGCGCATCGTGCGCGCCAAGCGCACCCTGGCCGAGGCGCGCGTGCCCTTTGAAGTGCCCGGCCCCGAAGAGCGCGATGCCCGGCTGGCTTCGGTGCTGGAGGTCATCTACCTGATCTTCAACGAAGGCTATTCGGCCACCTCGGGCAGCGACTGGATGCGGCCCGCGCTGTGTGATGAGGCCTTGCGGTTGGGGCGCGTGCTGGCCGAACTGGCGACGCAGGAGCCCGAAGTCCACGGCCTGGTCGCCCTCATGGAAATCCAGGCCTCGCGTGCCAAGGCGCGCACCGGGCCTTCCGGCGAACCCATCCTGCTGCTGGAGCAAAACCGCGCGCGCTGGGACCACCTGCTGATACGCCGCGGCTTCGCCGCACTTGCGCGCGCCGAGGCGCTGGGCGGCGCGCTGGGGCCGTACGCGCTGCAGGCTGCTATCGCCGCCTGCCATGCGCGCGCGCCCACCGGCGCCGACACCGACTGGACACGCATCGCCGCGCTCTACGATGCGCTGGCGCAGCTCGCGCCCTCGCCGGTGGTGGAACTCAATCGCGCGGTGGCGCTGGCCATGGCTTTCGGCCCCGCCACGGGGCTGGAGGTGGCCGACGCGCTGCTGGCCGAGCCCCTGATGAAAAACTACCACCTGCTGCCCAGCGTGCGCGGCGACTTTTTGTTCAAGCTGGGACGCCTCGAGGAGGCCCATGCCGAATTCGAACGCGCCGCCTCGCTTACGCGCAACCTGCGCGAGCGCGAGCTGCTGCTGGCGCGCGCCGCGGCTTGTTTGCCGGATTCCACGCCGCGCCTGGGCTGAACTTCAGCCTGCGGGCTTGCGGCCGCCCAGCATGCAGGCAATCGCGGCCAGCTGCAGCAGCACCGTCGCGCCGAAATAAAGTCCCGTGCCGGCACCCAGGTGCGCGGGGCTTCCATGGCTGGTCACCAGCAGCAGGGCAAACGTGGCCGGCGCCAGCGCCCACAGGCCTTGCGACATCGCGACGATCAGCGCCACCACGCGCGCCACGTCTTCCTTGACGAACTCCACCTGCGCCACCAGCGGCGGCAGCGAGGTCGCGTTGCCGATGCCGACGCCGAACAGCACCACGCCCAGCAGGATCAGCGCGCCCTGGTGTTCCGCTGCGCAGGCCAAAGCCAGTGAGCCGGCGATCTGCACCGCATAACTCACGCTGGCGACCAGGCGGCGGTCGGCGCCGGCCGGCATGCACTTGGCCACGATGGTGCGCCCGCCAATCGCGCAAGCCGTGGCCAGCGCCATCGCCAGGCCCGCGCCCTGGGCGCCCAGGGCCGAAACCAGCAGCGAATACAGGTGCGTGATCAAGCCGGCCTGCGCGAACAGGCTCAGCGCCATGGCGGCGGCCAGCGTGCGAAAGCCGCGGTCCCGCCACAACAGCCGGCCCGGCAGCGGCCTGGCATGCGCTGAGGTAACGCTGCCGGGCGGCGTGCCCGGCGCATCGCCGTCGGGCCGCTGGCCCAGGCGCTCCGGCGTTTGCACCACCACAAAAAAGCTCAGGCAGCCCACGACGGCCAGCATGGCCGCGCCCACCCACAGCGTTGCGGCGGTAAACCCCATCGCGGCAATCAGCGCACCCCATAGCGGTGAAAAAATCACCCCACCCAGGCTGGCACCGTTGTAAGCCTTGGCCAGCGCCATCGGCCGGCCGCGCACAAACCAGGGCGAGATGATGGCGTTGATGCCCGCCGCACCCATGGTGACCCAGCCGCCGCCGGTCAGCAGCGCGGCCGCAAACAATTGCCAGGGCTGGGCAGCCAGCGCCCAGCCGAGCAGGCCCACGGCCAGCGCGGCGGCACCGGCGGCCGTCGTCGCGGCCACACCGAGACGGGCATGGATGCGAGGCATGCAGGCCACCACACCCGCGCCGAACAAAAAGTGAAAGGTCACGGCGCTTGACACCAGCGGCAGCACCCAGCCGGTGCGCGCCAGCACCGCGTGCAGAAAAATCGCCGGGCTGTAAAAACCAATACCCCAGCCGAAGATGGCCAGCACAAAGGCGGCGCGCACCACGGTGGCGCCAAAGAAGGGGCGCGGCGCCGGCGGCTGGAGGATGGGGGACGCGGACGTTTCCATGGGAGTTTCCTTGAGGGGCGGCAGTGCTTGTCGCATGGCCTCCATGGTGCGGCGAAGAGGGGCCGCGATACTTAGCTCGGGAACGAAGCATGGGTTTTCTGATGCTGCTAAGGTTGCTGCTACGAGACCCCAAAACCCATGATGAACACCAACCAGATTGCCCACATCGCCTCGCTGGTCGGCGAACCGGCCCGCACCGCCATGCTGATGGAACTGCTGGACGGCCGTTCGCTTACGGCGCATGAACTGGCCGGCGCCGGCAACGTGTCGCCGCAAACCGCCAGCCGCCACCTGGCGCTGCTGGTCGAAGGCGGCCTGCTGCGCGTCGAGCAGCATGGTCGCCACCGATATCACCGTCTGGCCTCGGCCGACGTGGCCCGCGTGCTCGAAGGCATCACGCAGCTCGCGGCGCAGAACGCGCCCACTGTGCGCCGCGCCGTGGTGCCCGGCCCCAAGGACGCCGCCATGCGCATGGCGCGCAGCTGCTATGACCACATCGCCGGCCGGCTCGGCGTGGCGATTGCGCAGCACCTGGTGGCCGACGGCGCCATTGCGTTTGAGGGGGAGGCCGGCCACGTGACCGACAAGGCCGGCGCCGTGCTGGCGCGCCTGGGCATTGACCTGACGGCTTCACTGCCTGGCACCAACACCAAGCGGCCGTATTGCCGGCCATGCCTCGACTGGAGCGAGCGCCGCTTTCATGTGGCCGGGCAGCTGGGCACGCTGATTTGCACGCATAGCCTTGAGCGCGGTTGGCTCTTGCGCCGCCAGGGCATGCGCGCGCTGGAGATTACGCCCAGAGGTGTGATGGCGCTGCGCGGCTGGATGGGGCAGGAAAGCTGGCGGCAGGTGACGGAGGGCGATGCAGTGCCTGTGCGAGGGGAGCCGCGATCCATTGCCGCCTGAGCCGGGCGCCCGCAAAACGTCACGTTGCCGGCTGATTGTTTCGGCGCGAATCACGGGGCATCGCGCGCGCGGAAGCCGACCTTTGCAGTGCCTGGGTTTAGACCTCAATGCCTTGAACACTACGGAAGCGGAGTTTTGGGCCCTTCCTCAGATGAGGGGATGTTCAAACCTATTCATTTGGTCCAGAATCGCCGCAAGTCTGGAATGCGCCATTGATGCCAGTTCCGGCGTTGCTGCCAATACATTAAGTCAGGTACTCACCGCCATGCCACTGTCCGAAGAAGAGCTCGTCGCGGGCCTTGTGCTTAATGACGACTACGCCCATCACATTGGCCAGGTTGTCAGTGTTGGAACGGAAACGCTTAGGGTCTTGAAGAAGCAATTCTCCATCACGACGCCATACCGCATAGACACCGTGCCGCTTAAAACTTGCGTGGGCTTGCGGTACGAGTCGGGCTCATCAGTCTTTCACATCATCGCCGGGGCACTTCTGGTGGTATTGATGTTGGCCATCGCATACTTCCTCATCATTTATTGGTCACGGTTGGAGCCAGGGACGAGAGTCCAGGTGGGTCTGCTGACACTCGCCTTTGCGTACGGCCTCCGGTGGGCCTTCATGTCCAAGCATCATCGCCTGGTCTTCAACTTGCGGGACGGAGCGAGACTTCATTGGCGGTCTCGGTCTGGGGATTTCAAGTACCGTGAGCGCGCGGTTGAGAAGGTCATTGAGTACATGCGGTCCATTGGAGTCCCTGTGACCACGAATGAAGCGCGCACTTGACGGATCAATCGACACGGATCCACACCTACGGGAGGCGGCTTCGCCGCAAAGGGTGGTGGTCTGGTCATCTTTTGGGCTCTTGCCTACGGCATACATTACGTCAGGCGTTGCAAGAGAGGCGGCCACGATATGAGTGTTCGTAGTTCAAGCACTGAAGTGTTGGTGGTTAAAGACGGAGCACAGGAACGACCGATCCCCACGGTTTGGCGGCCCGTGTTCCGCGATATCGTGAACGCTTTTGCCGAGCACGACTACTGCTTAAAAGCGGGCGTGTTGGGAGTTGAGCCTGTTTCCGCGGACACGGCTGCCCATATCCGGGACTACATTCAGAGCTACGGAGAAATTTTGGTGGAACTGCCAGATGAGACGTGGGATTCGTCTGTTTGCATCTGGTCGGGAAATCACTGGGACGCGCTGGTAGACCTATGGACGCAAGCGGAAGGTCGAAGTGATTTGGTGCTGAGTGCGCGCGTCACAGATAGCAATCCCGGCTTCTCGTTCAAAATTCATATGGTTTATGTGCCGTAGCGATGACGACGCCTAACCCATTCGCCAAGGGGACGTCCTCTGGCAAGCCGAAGTCCACCCCTTACGTCGCAAAGTGCCCTTTCCCATGCTTCCAGCACCCAATGTCACCTTCGTTCCAGACTTTGTGGCAAGCCACAAGGACTTGTTTGACCGTCTGCTGTCTTCGGTTGCCTGGGATGAGCGCCTGCGCGCTCGAAAGACAGCAAGTTTTGGGGTCTCCTACGACTACTCGGGTATCACATACCCGCAAGTTGCCATGCCTGAGAGCCTTCAAGGAATCTGCAAACAGATCGAGGCAACATTGGGCTTTTATCCCAACAACTGCCTGCTGAATTACTACCCGGATAGCCAGTCTTCAATGGGTTTTCACTCCGATTCAACTGAAGAACTGGCAGAAGGTACCGGGGTCGCGATCGTTTCCCTCGGCAGCGAGCGCGAGATGATGTTCCGCTACAAGCAGCTTCGTTCACACGAGGTTCCATATGCATTGACGCCAGGCTCTCTCTTGTACATGTCAAAAGAGTTCCAGTCCTTGTGGCTCCATGCCATTCCAAAATCACCCGGCTCCGGCCAGAGAATCAGCCTCACCTTTAGGCTTATGCTCAAGACTGTTGCCTAACCCATTGATCAATGGAGCAAGCGATTCAAATGAGACAAACCTCAATGCTGGGTTTTATGGGCGAAGTCGCCAAGTTATGCCGCAGCATTTTGCGGCATGCGCTATCTTAGGGCCCACATGGCAAATCGTTCCTACCTATTGAACACTGATATCTTGACCAGCGACCCGCAGATATTGCGGGTGGGGTTGAGTCGCGGCAGCGAATATGTGGAAATTGCAGAGGCGGCCTATCGCATTCCTCTCCCGTGGCTGTGTTGCTTCAGGAACGTACCGCTTTACAAAGTGAGTGTCCCGATGGAAGCCGGCTTCACAGACGGTCAAGCGGAACCGTTGGTTATCGAGCTTCCTTGCGTTGAGGTGGCAACCGCGAAACGCAATCTCGAACTCAGCCTCTCCATATTCCAGGAAGTAGCCGGCGATCCCGGCATGGGCGAAGACTACTGGAAGCTTGCCTGCGACGGCCTCGCAGATCTGCCACTTCCCTATCTGACTCTGAACCCTATCGAAGTTCTGTTCATGGGTGACCCCACCGAAGAGTCGGTGGCCTTCGCGGCGTGCATACGATCTCCTTCACCACCGATCTCGCTGATGAAACGCATCTCTGGGTTCAAAGATGGCTTCTTGGCATTCAGCGCCAAGGACTTCTATTCGCTCCCTTTGGCAGAACTTGATCACCAAGCGCGCCTCTCGTGCTCGCGCTCGCTGGATGCAGGATATTTGGGCCGGGATCACAGGTATTGGCATAGGTCGACTCCAAGTCCGACACTTTCAACTTACGATTCAATCCCCGAATCCAAGGTTGTCGCCGAATCATTCAGGCTGGCTCCTCCCGCCGTCGACGTTCCGCTTAAACCCGACGTTATGAGCAACGAGCCTTTCGATCCATCCAAACAACTCTACCCTCTGGGCTATCTTCTGCGCCTCGCCGTAGTCTTGGCTTTGGTGATAGGCGGAGGAGTCTGCGTAATTTTTTACGGCCAAATCGTCGGAGGGGTAATGTGGATATGTGTGCCGTTCTTTCAGAGGTTTAGCGGACTTCGAGAGATGCACAAAAAACACAAGGCAGAAATGGCAGCGTTTCTAGCGCGATCCAGAGAACTCAAGCCCTGAAAAGGCAAATGCCGCCGGGGTCACTCATGCTTCGTTTCAAATTTCTCGTTGCGATCAGCCTATGTCCGGTCGCCGCAAGTGCTGGCCTGGATATAACGGCTTATGAAAATCTGACCATTGTCCGATCACCGCGAGTCGCCAAAGACGGAGAACCGACAGGACAGAATCAGGTCAAGTTAGCCCCGGTGCATTTTGCTGAGCGCTTTGCCGGGCTGACAGCAGGAGCGGTGTACCGCTATCAGTCGTCCTTTGAGTTCAGGGCAGGTTCCTACTCCGGCTACAACCATTGGAGGAATGAACTGGCGAAGCTCGCTGGCTACGGGCAGACTCCGTACAAGGCGGTTAATGGCAAGGTTGAGCTTCGGTACGACGCTACCGTTTGGAGCGCCAAGAGGGGACCATTTTGGGAGCTCATTGACTTCTCTGACGCGGAAGGCGTCATTGGTCCGGTTGTCTGCAAACGCGTCTACAGGGACTTCCTCCAGTACCAAGCTGCGGCGTCAAAGCATTCCGACGAATACTTCCGCACCTCCTATGGGGACTGGAAGAAGGCGTTTTCCATGTGTGCCAATGGTGGAGCTATCGTCTTTCATTGACCCCGGGCCAATACGAGAGTGCGCTATCTGACTATGCCTAACCCTTCCTTCAAGCGGACCTGCCTGCGGCAGTCAGCTTGAGTCAAACTTTTTACCCCTACGTGCCCCCTTCTCAAACATGCGAAATCTCTTTGTCACACTACTTCTCTTCCTGGCGTCGGCCGTCCATGCGGGCCAGGGAGCAGAGTACGTCAACTCCTACTTCGAGCTCTGGCTTAAAGCTCACAACTTCAACGACTTCGAAAAGAGGAAGGATGGAATCTATTTCCCACGAACGGGAGTCCTGCTTGGCGGGGAGATCCATGAGGCTAAAGAGCTGACTCCGGGAAAGTTCTACTCTGTGGAATCGCGAATCTCCATAACCTTCAAGAATGGCAGAAGGCTTGAGGACTACGTCGCTGGAGCCGGAACAAAGATGGATGCAGCCTTCTACGACTCCCTGCAAAACTTCTGTCTAACCACTTTGCACCCGATTTACGCCGAGCTATTCAATCGCGAAGACCCGCACGTTCGGAAGGCAACCTGGAAGATCAGCGGAGCCCCCAGACGTGTATTCCTTTCGGAGTGGGGTCAACGCGGCACGAAGTTGAGCGAATCCGTCCAGGTGCAAGTTGAGAAGCTCTTTGCTGAAGAATTGCAGCGTTCAAGCATGTCTGCCGAACTTCATTGGGTAAAGCTCGTCGTGTTCATCAACGAGGGGAAGCTCCAGACCTTGACTGTTACGGTCGATGGCGTTACTCAGGAAAACGCCACGCGGCGGCTAGCTGCATACAACTGGCCCACTGCGAATGGCTTTTCCATGGCGAAGTTGTTCTTCGTCATTGGTAGGGTCTAACTCTTCTATTGAGTCAGTCCTTGTGGCTCCACGCCATTCCAAAATCTCCCGGCTCTGGCCAGAGAATCAGCCTCACCTTTAGGCTTATGCTCATGACGGGTGTCTAACCCTTGATCAATGGAGCAAGCTATTCAAATGAGACAAACCTCAATGCTGGTTTTTATGGGCGAAGTCGCCAAGTTATGCCGCAGCATTTTTGCGACATACATGACGTCAAGTGTCTTTGGGTGGAACGCATGTTAGCCGTAGCCATCCTTCTGGTCACTGTCATCTTCCTGTCGGTTGTAGTCGCGTTTGGCGGTCCAATATTGCGCCGGTTGTTGGCGAAAGACCATGTATTGCAGAAGTACCTGACCGATGATGCGATCGAAAGTGCCCTTGGCTGGATTGCACGAAACAAGGGCCAGATTGCGGGAGGGCTGTTGTTGGCAACGTTCACGGTAATCACGATTGTTTATTCGTAAATAGGACCCGTTAGGTCGCCGCGGATGCCCTTAAGCTGCAGTGCCTGGCGCCTCCGGTGTGCGTGCGCTAGTTACTTCCGACGTTATGCGTCATATCCGTGAGTGAAAAGGACCCAGAATGAGAGTACTTTCCGCGTTTCTTCTTTTCTTCGTGCTCAGCGTCAATTTCGCATTTGCAGATCCGGTTGCCAGTAGGGATTCGGCAAGGAGGTACGCGAAGGCGATTCCCCAGCAGGAAGTGGTCGATGAGATGCTTGCCTACCATGTACGTAACGTACCTGCACAGGGACGGAAGAGTTTAGCCAACGAAATCCGAAGTCGATTGAACAGCGACAAGTTATTGGAAACGTACATCGACATACTTGTGTCTGTGTATACGACTGAAGAATTAAATGCGCTGGCCGACTTCTATTCCAGTCCTATCGGTGCCTCGGTAAACGCCAAGCGATGGCAGGTTGTCGACAAGTACTGGATGTTCCGTGAAGAGGTTGAGCGCGCCGTTAAGCAGGCGGCTTCTGACTTGCAATTGAATGTTCAAAAGTAACGCACCCAAGTGGACCGTGTGAGTCTCGTAAAAATACACCGCCGGCCATTCCATCAAATCGCAATCGGATCCACATCAATTGCCCAGCGGATCAGGCTTTTAAATTCCGCCTGCTGGCGCGTTTCAAACAGCACCGGCTGCCAGGCCGCGAGGAAGCGCTGCAGCGCCGCTCGCGAAGAACTTTCGACCAGCATCTGCGCGCGCTCGATGTCGGCCACGCGCTGTATCGTCATCGGCACCGCCGGGTAGGCCGTGACCTGGCCGTTGCCCGTGAGCTGCAGCGCGTCGGCCTGGGCTGCCGCGGCGTTCAGGAAACCTTGCGCCACCTCCTGCGTGCGCGCCTCGGCGCGCACCAGCGCCGAAAAACCGAAGGGCGACATGCCGGCCGCTTCGCGTTCGGCCAGCTGCTGCGCTGCGAAGCCCGCGTAATCGTGCCGCTTGAGCGCCTCGAACAAAGGGTGCTCGGGATGGAAGGTCTGCACCCACATCTCGCTGGCGCCGCTATGGCGCGCGTCGCGGCCGGCCCGGCCGCCGGCCTGCATCAGCAGGCTGAAGAGTCGCTCGGGCGCGCGGAAGTCGCTGGAGAACAGCGCGCCGTCGGGGTTGATGGCGGCCACCAGCGTGATGTGCCGGAAATCGTGGCCCTTGGCGATCATCTGCGTGCCGACCAGCACGTCGACCTCGCCCGCATGCACGCTGGCCAGCTGTGATTCGAGCGCGCCCTTGAGCCGCGTGGTGTCGGCGTCTATGCGGGCGATGCGCACCGGCTCGCCGTCGGGCCGCTTCACGCCGGCCAGCAGTTCGGCCAGGTGCTCTTCCAGCCGCTCGGTGCCGCGGCCCACGGGCGCGATGTCGATGTTGCCGCAGCTGGGGCAGGCGCGTGGCACGCGCTCGGTGAAACCGCAGTGGTGGCAGCGCAAGGTGCGGTCCATCTTGTGGAAGACGCGAAACGCGCTGCAATGCGGGCACTCGCTTTTCCAGCCGCAGTCATGGCAGGCCAGCACGGGCGCATAACCGCGCCGGTTCAAAAAGATCAGCGACTGCTCGCCGCGCGCCACGCGCTGGGCGATCGCGTCCAGCAGCGGCGGCGCGATGATGCAGTGCTTGGGCTGGTGGTTCATGTCCACGCGCCGCACCGTGGGCAGGCTGCCGGCGTCGCCCAGGGGGCCGGGTTCGCTGGCTTGCGGCGGTGTGGAAGCTTCGGGCTGAGGCCCGGCGGAGTAGGGCGCCAGCTCTTCGCCGGTTGATGAAACCGTCCCGATTCGCTCGTCCATGATGAGCCGTTGGTAGCGACCGGCCAGCGTGGCCTGCCAGCTCTCCAGCGAAGGCGTGGCCGAGCCCAGCAGCACGCGGCAGGGGCCGTGCGCGTGCATGGCGTCTTCCGTTTCTATCTTGGCGCGGTAGACCGCCAGGTCGCGCGCAGAATAACGCGCGCCTTCCTGTTGTTTGTAGCTCGGGTCGTGTTCCTCGTCGACCACGATCAGGCGCAAATTGGGCATGGAGGCGAACACCGCCATGCGCGTGCCCAGCACCAGGCGCGCGTGGCCGGCGTGGGCCGCCAGCCAGCTTTTCAGGCGCTGGGCCGGCGTCAGTCCGCTGTGCAGGGCCACCACGCGCTCCTTGCCCAGGTGGGCAAAACGCTCTTCAAAGCGTGACTGCAGCTGCGGCGTGAGGTTGATTTCGGGCACCATTACCAGCACCTGCGCGGCCGGGTCCAGCTCCAGCACGCGGGCCGCGGCGCGCAGGTAGACCTCGGTCTTGCCACTGCCGGTGGCGCCGAACAGCAGCGCGGGCCGGCTGTCGGCATGGAATTCGGCCAGCACGGCGGCCTGCTGGGTGCTGAGCGCCCACAGGCCGCGGCCGTCCGGCGCGCAGCTGGTGTCGGCTACCGGGCGTTTGAGCCGACGCGCCAGCTGCACATTGCTGAGGTCGCGCAGCTGCGGCGGCAGCGCGGCCAGCGCCACCTCGCCCAGTGAACGCTGGTAATAACTCGCGGTGAACTGCACCAGCTTGCGCCAGGTGGCGGACAAGGGAGGCAGGCCTTCCAGCGCGCCGGCGACGTGGCGCGTCTGCATTTCCAGCAGTGCGCCGCTGTCGGCCAGCAGTTCCCAGACCACGCCCAGGACCTCGCGCCGGCCCAGCGGCACGCGCACCAGCGAGCCCACAGGCAGTGGCGACTCACTCTGATAAGTCAGGGGCCCGGCAATGGAACTGTGCGCGGGCGCCGCGACGACGACTTGCAACCAATAGCTCATTCGGAGTAACTAAATGTGTTTACTTCTTGAGGAATACATCCAGATAATGCGCTAAGTCCTTGATTTCGCGCCACTTTACAGATTTCCAGATTTTCTGTGGATAACTTTGTTGACAGCTTGTCCGCGAAGGTCGCGAAGCCTTGTAAATCAAGGCTTTTCTTAAATTGCCCGGAAAAAAAGCAATTTAAAGTCTTTATATAAATCAACGACTTACGAGCGCTATTGCTTTGATAGCGCGAGATCGGACAGAGTCCCCGCATTGCGGCGGCGCAACAAGATTTTTGTGCATAAGTCCAGCAGCCAAGGCCCGGTTTTGTGCTAGCCATGGTTGAAATTGGCCAATTTCGGGCAGTTTCGGGATATGCGCAAAAAGCGTTAGCTACGGGCGGAGCGCATGCTGCGAGAGTGAGCGTGCACTGCGCGCACCAGCATTTCGACGCTCTCGGGCGGCGTGTGCTGGCTGATGCCGTGGCCCAGGTTGAAAATATGGGTCGGCCCGGCCTTATGGGGGTCGGCATGGGGGGCGCCAAAGCTGTCCAGCACAGCGGCCACCTCGGCTTCGATCTGTGCCGGATTGGCGAACAGCACGTTGGGGTCCAGGTTGCCCTGCAGTGCCTTGGCCTGCGGCCCTTGCTCGCCGACCAGCGCGCGCGCGCGCGCCAGGTTGACGGTCCAGTCCAGTCCCAGCACCTCGCAGTCGAGCTGCGCCATGGCTTCCAGCCACTGGCCGCCGCCCTTGGTGAACACCAGGCGCGGGATCTTCACACCCTCATGTTCGCGTTTGAGCTGGGCCAGCACGCGGGCCGTGTAGGCCAGGCTGAAGGTCTTGAAGGCCGCGTCGGCCAGCACGCCGCCCCAGCTGTCGAAAATCATCACGGCCTGGGCGCCGGCTTCGATCTGGGCGTTCAGGTAGGTCGCCACCGCGTCGGCGTTCACGGCCAGCATTTTGTGCATCAGGTCGGGGCGTTGGTAGAGCATGGTCTTGACCAGGCGGTAGTCGTCGGAACCGGCGCCTTCGACCATATAGCAGGCCAGTGTCCAGGGGCTGCCCGAAAAGCCGATCAGCGGCACGCGGCCGTTCAGGGCCTTGCGGATGGAAGTGACGGCGTCGAACACATAGCGCAGTTTGGCCATGTCGGGCACCTGCAGTTTGGCCACGGCGGCTTCGTCGCGCACCGGCGTGGCAAAACGCGGGCCCTCGCCCAGCGCGAAAGACAGGCCCAGGCCCATGGCGTCGGGCACGGTCAGGATGTCGSTGAACAGGATGGCGGCGTCCAGCGGGTAGCGCTCCAGCGGCTGCAGSGTGACCTCGGTGGCGTAATCGGTGTTGGTGGCCAGGCCCATGAAGCTGCCGGCCTGGGCGCGCGTGGCGCGGTATTCAGGCAAATAGCGGCCGGCCTGGCGCATCAGCCAGACGGGGGTGTGGGGGGTGGCCTGGCGCAGGCAGGCGCGCAAAAAAGTATCGTTTTGAAGGGGTGCGAACATGCACCGATTGTCTCAGGTGTGAGTCTGTGTCCGCTGGCACAGGCACTGGCACTGGCGCGGCTTCGGATTTACCATGGCCGCAGGGGCCCCGACCAGGCCCCGGACAGCCTCCAAGGAGTGTTTCCATGCGCATGAACGACCAGGAATATTTCCGCAGCTGCATCGCCAAGGAACGCCACCTGGCGCAGCTGCTGGGGCACACGCACATCGAAGAATGCTATGAAAGCGCGGGCACGCTATGGGACAGCGCCCAGGCTCTGCCGCAATGGACGCGCGACTGGCGCGCCTGCGGCCCGCTGATGACGGCGCACGGCATCAGCGTGACCTATGACGGCGAAGGCGCGACCCTGGGCGCCACCACGGTGCATTTCAGCGACCACCCGAACCGTGACCGCGCCGTGATGTACGGCATCGTCAAGGAGGTGATTTTCCGGCTGGAGCACCAACGCCAGCCCCAGCAACAGCACCACAAGGCCGCCGCCTAGCGGCCGCGTCACACGGGCAAGGTCTTGATAAAGGCCTCCAGCTCATCAATCGGCAGCGGCTTGCAGAATAAATAACCCTGGTAGCAGTCGCAGCCGTGGCGCGACAGAAAGTCGCGCTGAGCCTCGGTTTCCACGCCCTCGGCCACCACGCCCAGGCCCAGGCTTTGTGCCAGGCCGATGATGGTGCGCGCGATGGCGGCGTCATTGGGGTCGCGCAGGATGTCTTCCACAAAGGACTTGTCGATCTTGAGCTGGTCCAGCGGCAGGCGCTTGAGGCAGGAGAGCGAGGAGTAGCCCATGCCGAAATCGTCGAGCGACAGGGTCACGCCCATTTTCTTGAGCCTGGCCATCTTGCTGATGGTGATTTCCATGTCCTCGGCGAGCAGGCTTTCGGTGAGCTCGAGCTTGAGCTTGTGCGGGCTGACCTGGGTTGCCTTGAGCGCGGCCATCACGAGGTCGACGAACTCGGGATGGCGGAACTGCCGCACGCTGACGTTGACGGCGATGCTCAGCGCCGCGGTTTCGGGGCGCTGCGCCCAGGCCGCGAGCTGGCGGCAGGCGGTCTCCAGCGCCCACTGGCCCAGCGGCAGTATCAGCCCGGCGTCTTCGGCGGCCGGGATGAATTCGGCGGGCTGCACCAGCCCGCGCTCGCCATGCCGCCAGCGCAGCAGCGCCTCCGCGCCGGTCATGCGGCCGTCGCGGCCCACCTGCGGCTGGTAATACAGCAAGAACTGCTTTTCGCGCAGGCCCTGGCGCAGGTCCGACTGCAGCGCGGCGCTGGCCGTCACCGCGGCCTGCATGGCCGGGTTGAAAAAACAGACCGTGTTGCGCCCCGCCATCTTGGCCTGGTACATCGCGAGGTCGGCCTGCTTGAGCAGGTCGCCGATGTTGTTCAGGGTCTGGTTGAAGGCGGTCACGCCTATGCTGCAGGTACTGTAGTGCTGGTAGCCCGCCAGGCTGTAGGGCTCGCACAGCGCGGCCAGGATCTGCCCGCTCACGATCTCGGCCTTGACGGTGGCTTCAGCGGGGTCCTGGCCCAGGTCTTCCAGCATGACCACGAACTCGTCGCCGCCCAGGCGCGCCACCGTGTCGGTCTGCCGCACGCAGGCCGCCAGGCGCCTGGCCACCTGCTGCAGCAGCAGGTCGCCCTTCTGGTGGCCCATGGTGTCGTTGAGCGTCTTGAAGTTGTCCAGGTCGATGAACATCAGCGCGCCTTCACGCGGGTGCCGGCGGTTGTGCAGCAGCGCCTTGTCCAGCCTTTCCATCAGCAGCTGGCGGTTCGGCAGCTGGGTCAGCGGGTCGTAGAAGGCCAGGTGCTTGATCTCGCTTTCCGCCACTTTGCGCCGCGTGATGTCGCGCCCCACCGCCACCCAGTGCGTGACGAACACGCCGGCATCGTCGGCCACCGGCACGATGTCGATTTCCATCCAGAAATGCCGGCCGTTCTTTTTGTAGGTGATGAGTTCGGCCTGCACCGGCTCGCCCTTCTGGAAGGCGTTGCGCAAGCGCTCGAGTTCGCTGCGCTGCGTCAGCGGCCCGCACAGCAGGCGCGGCGAATGGCCCAGCGCCTCCCCGGGGCTGTAGCCCGTGTGCTGCTCGAAGGCATTGTTGACGAAGATGATGCGCAGCCCGGGCCGGCCCGAGGGAACGGCTTCGGCGATGAGCACGATGTCGTTGAGCCGCGAGATGCTGGTCTCCAGCAGCATGAGCTGCTCGCGCGCCTTGCGCCGCTCGCTGACGTCGCGAAAATAAATCGCCAGCCCGTCGGGATAGGGGTAGGCGCGTATCTCGAACCACCTGTCGAGCGGCGCATACAGGGCCTCGAATTCCACCTGGTAGTTGCCGGCCACCGCCGCGCGCACCTGCTCCGAGAACAGGGTGTTGATGGCGCCCGGGAACTCCTTCCAGATGCTTTTGCCCAGCAGCTCCGTTGAGGGCCGGCCCAGCAGGCGCGCGCCTTCGCGGTTGAGGTAGCTGAAGCGCCACTGCGGGTCCAGCGTGTAAAAGCCTTCGGTGATGCTTTCCAGTGTGATGCCCAGGCGTGTGGCCAGGCGCTGGGCGTCCTCGCCGGTCTGCGTAGCCTGCGGCGCGCCGGCATGCCGCGCATCCAGCTGGGCGGCGGCCAGCCCGGCCAGCGTCTCCAGGTCCTCTTCCTGCTCGGGGCCCAGGCTGCGCGCTGTTTTGTCCATGACCGCTAGCACGCCCAGCAGCGTGCCATCCTCCCGGCTCAGCGGCAGGCCGCGGTAAAAGCTGATCTGGGCCGCGCCGCGCGCCGGCAGCGGCGGCTGGCGCGGCGGGGTTTCGAGCGTGGCGCTGCACAGCGCGACCAGCCCTTCGCGCTCCTGCGCGGAAAAACCGGTGCCTGCGACGAACGCGGCTTCGCCGTTTTCAAGGGCCGCGACGATGGCGATCGGCACACCGCAGGCGCGGGCGGCCAGCCGGGCGAGCCGATCAGCGCCGGAATGCGGCAGCACATGGAGCGCGAAGGCGGCGGGCGCTACGGAGGGAACGGAGACGGACACGGGCAAGCACCTGCTTTTCAGACATTTGATCAATGATGCTGACGCATGGCGAGGCGGTTTTCACAGGAGATTTGAAAGCGTTGGCGATAAAGCGTTGCAAAACGTTCCGTCACTTACCTGCGCACGGTTTTGTCCTACGCTGCAGGTCTGTGGCGCCTCACGACAGCACGCAGCCCCACCCTTCATGCTGCACCACCCCTCCACGCTATTGGCGCGGCCTTCCCGTTGTTCCCGTGTTTTTATTCCAGGCAAGGACCCATGAGCCCTCTCGAACTCGACCAGTTGCAGCAATGCCCTGATATCGCCACCCTGCAAACCGTCTTGGGGACCTTGTGCAGCCGCTTCGGCTCGGTCACGCAGCTCAACATCGTGCCGGCCGCCCATGCCGGCAAGCAGCAGGCCCTGTGCTTTGTGCGCATGGCTTCGGAGGAAGAAGAGCAGAAGCTCATGAGCGGCCTGGGCATAGGCCGCTTCGGCGGTGAACTGGTGGTGGTCGTGGATTTGCTGGCGGATCAGACCTCACCAAGCGCCGACCTGTGGAGTTCCGCCGCCTGAGGTGGCTTTATTTCGCGGCCGGGACGCCCACCGAAACGTGCCTGAGCAGCAGGCGCTCCAGTGCGTTCAGCGTCTCATAGGATTCGGCGAAGTCGGCGAACAGCGTGGCGTTGTCGGGCGCGGCGGCCTTACCCTGCCAGGCCGCGCGGAACTGATCGAAGATCTCGCCGAAGCTGCGGCGGCCGTCTATCAGGCCCAGGATCTTCGCGCCGTACTTGCCCGGGTTGACCGTGACGGAAACACCCGAATGCTGGTGCCTGAGCATGAAGGGCTGGCCGCGGCTGTTGCCGAACACCTGCGCCGCGACCTCGCCCGTCAAGGGCTCGTGGTAGAAAAAAGGCACGTAGTCGGGATCGCCGTACGGCGCGGTGCAGGCCGCATCGCGCGTCAGGTACAGCGAATGCGTGATGATGTTGCCGCCCATCAGCTCGGCCATTTCATACTGCTGCCTCAGCGGCAGCTTGCGCAGCCCCGCGGCCATGGCCGGCGGCTTGCTGCCCAGCACCATGTGCGGCAGGTAAGGCGCGCGGCCGCGCTGCACGTCGCTGAAGGCCAGGTGCAGGCCGTGGCCGCCCTTGCCATCGGCGCCTCCGGCTCCCAGCCAGTCGAACAGCTCGCCCACGCTGTACGAGCGGTCCTGCGAATGCAGCAGCAAATCGTAGATGCCGGCGTCCCCGGCCTTGTGGTCGTGGTGCAGTTCTTCGCTGCGCTTGAACCAGTTGCCGGGCGGCAGGCTGGCCAGGATGTCGCGGGTGTTGGCGATCTTGCGCTGCGCATCCTGCTCGCTACCGTTGACCATGCGCATCAGCGCCTGCATCTGGTAGACGCCGATGCGGCCCGTGGTGGCATAGACCATGAGCCCGATGGCGCCGCCGTCCTTGAGCACGCTCAGCAGCGCCTTGAAGCCCAGGTCGGGATCGGCCAGGTGGTGCAGCACGCCGCTGCAGTTGATGTAGTCGAATTTTCCGAGCTGCGCGGCCAGCGCCGGCAGGTTCAGCAGCGAGTCGTGCACCCAGCTGATGTTGCCGAGGCCGCGGATTTGCGCGCGCTCTTTGGCCAGCGCGATGCTGGCCTCGCTCATGTCCAGGTGCACCACCTGCGCATCGGTATGGCGCAGCTGCTCGGCCAGGAAAATCGTCGCATCCCCCGTGCCGCCGCCGGCCACCAGCGCCCGGAAGCCCTGCTGGAAGGACTGCTTCCCGGCGAAGCAGTAGTGGTTGATCATGGGCAGGTCTTCCAGCCAGGTCAGCACCAGGCGCTTATGGTCGTCCTGCGGGTCGCAAGGCGGGTAAGGCAGGGCCTCGTACTGGTTTCGGACCTCGGGCAGGTAGTTGTCGGGCATGGCGGCTTCCGGAATTGGCGGCAAACACGTATTGTCTCCGCCCGCAGACTCACCTCGCTCCCAATCAAGTGACAGCACGGAACCGGCTTTGCCGGGCCGTAGGTGTCGCCCCCTGCAAGGGGGGATCCCGCTACACGAAGTGAGCGGAGAAGGGGGTGTGCTTGCTTTACCGGACGGGCAAGAACTGGAGGAACGTACCGCCCAAGAGGTTCTGGACATAAGTGATCACGGCACGCCTGTATTTCTCGGTCAGCACCGAGGCCAGCAAATCCAGCCGCCCTATGACCTTGCCGAACTCGCGCTCGAAGCTCAGGTTGCGTTCACGCTCGGTGATCTCGTCTGCCAGCAGCAGGGGCTGGCCCGCGGCATTGCGGCGATTCGACAGCATCCAGACGGCGATCTCGATGTTGCGCGCGGCGTTGTAGATGTACTGCGCGTCCAGGCTGTCGGTCAGGTAGAAGCTGGTCTTGCCGCCATGGGCCGTGACCACCATGTCGGCACTGGCGTAAATAAAGGCCGCCACGCGGTCGCCCTTGAAATCCGGGCCCAGGGCCAGCGACAGCGCCGCGATGTCGCGCTTGCCCTGCAGCTCCGGCCAGGGTGTGCGTGTGTCGACGGCCACGCGCAGTTGGGCCAATGCCGCGTCGCGGCTGACCGTGCTGGTCTTTCGCCATTCGGCCGGGTTGCGGCGGTACAGTTTGTCGGCCAGGCGCAGCAGGCTTTCGAGGTTGTCCCGCATGCCCAGCGTGGCCATGCGGTTCACGTCCGACTGGCCCACCTCGCTGGGGGCCATGGGCGCCGCCTGTGCCTCACCCCGGTGCGTGGGCGCCGGGCCGGCGCAACCGGCCAGCGCCGCGAGGGCCAGCAGCAGTGAAAGGCGGAAGAGGGAGAAAAGGGAAAAAAGCGAAGGCGAAACGGCGGGGCTGGGATGGGTCGGAGGGAAGGTGGTTGCCGTGCGCAGGGACATGGCGCATTCTCAGCGGCCGCGCCGGGCCGCGCAAGCATGGCTTTCCCGGGCCCCGGCCGGATGCCGCAAAGGCAGGCTCAGGCCGAAGCCGCGCCCGTGCGGGCCGCCGTGTCCAGCAGGCCGCGCGACTGCAGCACCCGGTGGTCTATCTTGATGCAATGGTCTTGCACGACCAGCAGGCCCGCGGCCTCGGCTTTGGCCGCCGCGGCCGGGTTGCTGATGCCCAGCTGCATCCAGACCGCCTTGGCGCCTATGGCGATGGCCTCGTCGACCACGGGCGGAATGTCTTCGCTGTTGCGAAAGCAGTTCACCAGCTCGATTTTTTCGTGGCGCGCGGCCTCGGTCAGCGAGGCGTAGGCTTTTTCGCCGAGCACCTCTCTGGCGTTGGGGTTGACCGGGATGATGCGGTAGCCGTTGGCCTGCATGTAGCGCGCCACGTCAAAACTGGCGCGGTGCGGCTGGGGCGACAGGCCCACCACCGCGATGTTGCGGTAGTGGTTCAGGATGTAGGGCATGCGTTCGGCGGGGGGCAGGGAAGTCATGGCGGGCCTTTGCAGGAGAGGTTTACGCGTCCTTGTATTTGACCGAGCAGCCGTAGGCGCGGCTGCTGGCCACGCTCAGCGGCTTGCCGCCCAGCGCTTCCGTGAGGCCTTGGCGCACGTAGTTGGTGGCGGTCTTGATGTCGTCCACGCGGGCCGAAGGAATGCTGTCGATGCCGCCGGCATAAAGCAGCTGGCCTTGCGGGCTGATGATGTACATGTGCGGCGTGGTCTTGGCGCCATAGAGCTGGCCGAGCTGACCCGATTCGTCCATCAGCGTGGCGCTGGGCTGGCCCTGCTTCTCGGTCATCCAGCCCGCCAGCCTGGCGGGCGCCAGGTAGTCGCTGCTACCGGCTTCGGTGGAATTGACGGCCAGCCACACCACACCCTTGGCGGTGAACTCTTTTTGCAGGGCCTGCATATTGCCGCTGTAGTGCTTGCGTACAAAAGGGCAGCCCGGGTTGGTCCATTCCAATACCACCAGCTTTCCTTTGTAATCGCTCAGGCGATGCGTCTTGCCGGAGGTGTCGACGGCGGAAAAGTCGGGCGCCGCCTGGCCCACGGCGGCGGAAGCGGCCTGCGCGGAAAGCGGGGAAAGGGCGGCCGTTGCCAGCCAGGGCAGGGCGGCCATCGCGCCGGAAAAATGGCGGCGGTTCAATGGCCGCGCAGAGCGTGCTTGATCATTCATGGCTTGACTCCTTGAAAGAAGAAATAGACAACATCACAGCCTGGCGAGTTCGGCCCTTACCTCATCCACCGACAGGATCTCCGACATCACGACGGGCGCGCGGCCGGGCTTGTAGACCACGTAGACCGGCACGCCGTTGCGGCCCAGCTGGGCCAGCGCCGCGGTCACCGCCGGGTCGCGGCGCGTCCAGTCGGCGCGCAGCAGCACCACGTTTTTCGCCTGGATGTCGGCCAGCACCGCGGCGTTCGACAGCGTGGTCTTCTTGTTGTACTGGCAGGTCACGCACCAGGCGGCGGTGAAGTCCACGAACACACTTTGCCCTTGCGCGGCGAGCTGGTCAACCCGGCCCGGCTCCCAGGCCTGCCAGCCGCCGGCGACCGGTGCGGCCGACGCGATGGCCACCGGCCGGGTGATGTTCGGGCCCATGGACCACAGGCCCCATGCGCCCAGCGCGAGGGAGAAAGCCGCCAGCAAGGTGCGCGGCGTGCCGCGCAGCGTGAAGGCCCAGATCACCAGCGCCATCAGCACCAGCAAGGCCAGCAGCGCGCCCGCGCCGTCCACCCCGCTTTGCTGGCCCAGCACCCAGACCAGCCAGGCGACGGTGGCGAACATCGGGAAGGCCATGAGCTGCTTGAAGGTCAGCATCCAGGGGCCGGGGCGCGGCAGCGCGCGCGCGACGGCGGGGATGGCGCTGGCCGCAAGATAAGGCAGGGCCATGCCCACGCCAAGGGCCGCGAAAATCGCCAGCGCCTCGAAGGCCGGCAAGCCCACGGCATAACCGAGTGAGGCGCCCATGAAAGGCGCGGTGCAGGGCGAGGCGATCGCCGTGGCCAGCACGCCCGACAAAAACGCATTGACGGTCGGGTTCTTGGCCTGCCAGCCCGCGAGCCGGCCGGGCAGCAGGTTGCCGAATTCAAACAGGCCCGCGAGGTTCAGGCCCAGCAGCGTGAACAGGGCGGCCATCAGCGCAACCACGGCCGGGTTCTGCAGCTGAAAGCCCCAGCCCAGCTGTTCGCCAGCGGCGCGCAGGCCCAGCAGCAGCGCGCCCAGCGCCAGGAAGGACAGAACCACACCCACGGTATAGGCCAGGCCGGTCGTCAGGCGCGTGGCGGAATCTTTTACCTGCACAAAGCCCACGACCTTGATGGCCAGCACCGGGAACACGCAGGGCATGAGGTTGAGCACCAGCCCGCCGAGCAGGGCGCCCAGCAGCGCGGCGATCAGGCCCACGGGCGCCGCGCTGGTTTGCAGGGGCGTGGCGCCCGCCGAGGCATTGGCGCGCAACGCCGCTTCGAGCGCGGGCGGCACCACGGCGGCGGCCGCCGGCGCGGGCCAGGCGCCTTTGACCGGCGCGTCTATGCGGTAGGCGGCGTTCTCGAGGGCCACCACCAGCGGCATGCTGGCCGGGCTTTCGGTGCGCTGGCCGGACAGCGGCACCTCGGCCGTCCACACTGCACCTTGCCAGGCTTGCTGCCAGGCGGCCGCGGGTTCGATCACGCTGCCGGTTTCGGGGTACAGCGCCAGTGTCTTGCCCTGCAGCGCGGCGGGCAGGCCGGCCAGGGAAATCCTGATGGCCTTGCCGCCGCCGACTTCCACCTGGCTGGCGCCGGCGGGCAGCGCCTTGGGCGTGGCGGCGAAAGTGTCCTTGAACAGCTGGCTGCTGGCGGCGGTCGAGCTGCGCACCGGGATGCTCAGCGCGAAGTCGCCCTCCTGCGGAATGCATTCCTTGCGGCACACCAGCCAGGCCGCCTTGAGCTTCACCTCAAGCTGGCTGCCGGCAAAGCCGGGCGCGACCGTCAGCGGCACCGGCAGCAGCACGGTTTTTTCGTAGCCGTAGTTGGCCAGCGTGCCGATGGGGATTTTTTTCGGCGTCGGCCAGGCGATCTCGCCGGCATCGATGCCGGCCGGCAGCTGCCAGTCGAGCTGCGTGGGCAGGCCCGAGTCGCCCGAATTCTTCCAGTAGGTGTGCCACTCGGGCTGGTGCGTGAGCTGCAGGCCCACCCAGACCGGCTTGCCGGGCTCCACGCCCTCGGGCGCCCAGGCCAGCAGTTCGGCGCGCACCTGGTCGGTCGTGACCACGCTGGCGGCCGCGCCACGGCTGCTTTTGCCGGGCAGGTTCAAAGGTGCATTCTGGGCGCCAGCCACCATGGATATTGCGCCAAGAGCTATCAAAAGCGTAGCGGAAAAGGCGGCGAACAGAGGGCGCTTGAAATGCATGGTGGGAGTGTGAGCGGGCGGTGGGGGCATTAGTTCCTGGGGCGGGTGGCGCTGGATCCGCCTGCCGGCCAGGTGATTACAGCCGTTTTGGGAGCCAACTCCGATAATAGGGTCATGCCCCGTATTGTCCTGGCCACTCTCAACGCGAAGTACATCCACGCCTCGCTGGGCCTGCGCTACCTGCTGGCGAATATGGACAAACACGGCGGGCCCGGCCTTCGCGAAGCCACGCAGCTACGCGAATTCGTGATCCAGCAGCGGCCCACGCAGATCGTCGAAGAGCTGCTGGCGCTGCAGCCCGAGGTGATAGGCCTCGGTATCTATATATGGAACGTGGTCGAGACCACCCAGGTGGTGCGCCTGCTCAAGGCCTTGCGCCCCGGCATCAAGATCGTGCTGGGCGGGCCCGAGGTCAGCTACGAGACCGGCGAGCAGGAAATCTGCCGCCTGGCCGACCATGTGGTCACCGGCTGGGGCGACGTGAGTTTTCCCAAGCTGTGCCGCGCGCTGCTTGACGGCCCCCAGCCGCTCATGAAGGTGATCGCCGGCGAACAGCCGCCGCTGGAGGCGCTGGCCCTGCCTTATGGCGACTACACCGCCGAAGACCTGGCCAAGCGCCTGCTCTACGTCGAGGCCTCGCGTGGCTGCCCCTTCAAGTGCGAGTTCTGCCTGAGCTCGCTGGATAAGACCGCCTGGGCCTTCGACCTCGAGGTTTTCATGGCGGAAATGGACACGCTGTACCAGCGCGGCGCGCGCAACTTCAAGTTTGTCGACCGCACCTTCAACCTCAAGGTCGAGAACTCGGTGCGCATCCTGCAGTTCTTCCTGGACCGGATGGCGCCTGAGCTGTTTGTGCATTTTGAGGTCGTGCCCGACAGCCTGCCCGAGCGCCTGAAGGCCCTGATTGCGCAGTTCCCGGCGGGCTCACTGCAGTTTGAAGTCGGCATCCAGAGCTTCAACCCCGAGGTGCAGCAGCGCATCTCGCGCAAGCAGGACAACGGCAAGACCGCCGACAACCTGCGCTGGCTGGTGAACGAAAGCCGGGCCCATGTGCACGCCGACCTGATCTTCGGCCTGCCCGGCGAAACCCTGGAAAGTTTTGCCCAGGGCTTTGACCGCCTGCATGAACTGGCGCCGCATGAAATTCAGTTCGGCATCCTGAAGCGCCTGCGCGGCACGCCGATCACGCGGCACACCGAAGCCTTCGCCATGGCCTACGACCCGCAGACGCCGTACACCATATTGCAGAACTCCACGATCGATTTCGCCACCATGCAGCGCATCAACCGTTTTGCGCGCTACTGGGAGATGGTCGCGAACTCCGGCCGCTTCGCGCGGGCGCTCCAGCTGCTGCTGGCGCCGGGTTCGGCTTTTGGCAACTTCCTGCGCTTCAGCGACTGGCTGTGGGCGACCACGGCCAAGACGCATGAGTTCGCGCTGGAAAAACTCGTGGACCTGCTGTTTGAGCACCTCACGGAGGTGCGCGGCCTGGCCGGGAAAGAGGTTCGCGATGCGCTGCTCGCGGATTACCTGGCCAGCGGCGCGCGCGGTCGGCCGCAGTGCCTGGCCGGTGCGCTGGGGGCGGTGCGGGCCGCGGCGCCCTTGCGGACCGGACGACAGGGCGCCGAGCGGCAGGGACGGCATGTGAGCCAGGAGATTCGCAAGGCTGCCGCCGCAGCCTGAGCTTTGCGCGGGCCGCCCAATACAACCAAAGGTTTCGTCGGGCCGGGAAAAGCACCGGCTCGCTATCAAATCAATAGCTGAAAAAGCCCAGATGCGATAGGCTGGCGCGGAAAATGCTTTTAAATCCGGTCCCTCGTATCCCATCCCCCTCAGTGTCAAAGATTTCAGCTATCCTTAGCCCCTTCACAACTACCGACCGCCATCACGTGTCCGACGTTCCCCCCAGTCGGTCTTCCAGGCCGGAAGACAAGCGAGGTTTTCTGCAAAAGCTCGCTGAAATGCTCCACCCCGGTCCCGACTCGAAAGACGAGTTGATCGAAACCCTGGTGGAGGCCCAGGACAATGACGTTATTGGCGCCCAGAGCCGTGAAATGCTCGAGGGCGTGATCCGCATGGCCGACATGACGGCCGGCGACGTCATGGTGGCCGCGCCGCGCATGGACGTGATCAATATCGACGCGCCCTTCGACGAACTGCTGCACCTGGTGATAGACACCGCCCACTCGCGCTTTCCCGTCTACGAGGGCGAAAAGGAAAACATCCTCGGCATCCTGATGGCCAAGGATTTGCTCAAGCTGCAGCGCGCGCCCGAACTCAACATCAAGGCCCTGCTGCGCCCCGCCGTCTTCGTGCCGGAAAGCAAGGGCCTGAACGACCTGCTGCGCGAGTTCCGCGGCAACCGCAACCACCTGGCCATCGTCATCGACGAATTCGGCCGYGTGGCCGGCCTCATCACCATTGAAGACGTGCTTGAGCAGATCGTCGGCGAGATCGAGGACGAATTCGACATCGCCGAGGACGACGGCGACATCTTCGGCCTGACCGACCACACTTACCGCGTCAGCGGCGACACCTCGATAGAGCGCGTCAACGAGGCTTTCGGCGTGACGCTGCCCGAAACCGACTTCGACACGATAGGCGGGCTGGTGGCGCACGAGATGGGCCATGTGCCCAAGCGCGGCGAACACTACGCGCTGGCGGGGCTGCAATTCACGGTGCTGCACACCAAGGGTGGCGCGGTGCGCTGGTTCAAGGTATCGCCGGCTTCCGCTGGCGTCTGACGACACACACACAATAAAGAAGAGGGCGATATATGGCACGGGACTCGATTCACAGCATGATGTCCCACCTGCCGACCTTGCCCGCCTTGCTTGAGCACGCGCGCAACCTGCCGCCGCGCAAGGGCTTCTCCCCCTTCCAGCTGGCCATGGTCCTGATTGCCGGCTGCCTGCATGCCGCCAGCATGGCCTGGCCGTTTGATTTCGCCTTCGTGCAGGGCCAACCTCTGGGGGGCATGCAGCTGCTGGCGATGTTCCTGTTCGCCGCGCAGATCGACAGCTGCCGCTCCTTGAAGCGCGCCGCCTGGCTGGGCGTCGCCTTCGGAACGGCCATGCTGTGCAGCACTTTCTGGTGGCTGTTCATCTCCATGCATTACTACGGCGGGCTGGCCGCGCCGCTGACGGTGCTGGCCGTGGTGCTGCTGGCGGCCTTTTTGTCGTTGTACTACGCGGTAGCGGGCGCGCTGTTTGTGCGTCTGGCGCCGCGCCGCAAGTTGCCGCGCGCCCTGGTGTTCGCCGCGCTGTGGCTGCTGGCCGAACTGGCTCGCGTCGAGTTTTTCACCGGCTTCCCGTGGGGCGAGGGTGGCTACGCCCATGTGGACGGCTGGGCCAGACCGCTGGCCGCCCTGGTGGGCGTGCACGGCATCACCTTTCTGGCGGCGCTGGCCGCCGCCTGGCTGGCCATGGCCATGCGCGCCTCCCGCATGCAGTGGGCGACCGCGATTGCCATCGTGGCGGCTTGCTTCGTCCTGTCCTACCTGCCGGTGCAAAGCGCCCTGCCGGGGGAGGCGGGCTCCACCGCGGCCGCGGAGCCGCTGCAGGTCACGCTGCTGCAGGGCAATATCCCGCAGAACGAAAAATTCCAGAGCGGCACCGGCGTGGCCACCGCGCTGAACTGGTACGGCCAGCAGTTGCGCGACGCGAAGACGCCGCTGGTGGTGGCGCCCGAAACCGCCATCCCCCTGCTGCCCATGCAGTTGCCCGAAGGCTACTGGCGGGCGCTGCAGTCGCGCTTTGCCACCGGCCAGCAGGCGGCGCTGGTGGGCATCCCCGTGGGCAGCCCGCAGGCCGGCTATGCCAACTCGGTGGTCGGCTTCAAGCCCGGGCAGCCCGAGCCCTACCGCTTTGACAAACACCACCTGGTGCCTTTCGGCGAATTCGTTCCCCCGGGCTTTCGCTGGTTCATCAACATGATGCGCATCCCGCTGGGCGACTTCAACCGCGGCGCGGTCGGCCAGGCTTCCTTCGAATGGAAAGGCCAGCGGCTGGCGCCCAACATCTGTTACGAGGACTTGTTCGGCGAAGAGCTGGGCGCGCGTTTCGCCGACCCGGCGCTGGCGCCCACGATTTTTGTCAACGTCAGCAACATCGCCTGGTTCGGCAACACCGTGGCCATAGACCAGCATCTGCAGATCTCGCGTATGCGCGCGCTCGAGTTCAGCCGCCCGATGATCCGCGCCACCAACACCGGCGCCACCGTCATCATCGACCACACCGGCAAGGTCACCTACTCGCTGGAGCGCCACACGCGCGGCGCACTGGTCGGCGAGGTGGAAGGCCGCAACGGCATCACGCCCTATGCCGCCTGGGTGTCGCGCTACGGGATGTGGCCGCTGTGGGGACTGGGGCTGGGTATAGCCGTATTGGCCCTCCTGTTCCGCCGCCGCTAGAAATTAGCTCACCCCTGTTCAGGCTCACTGCGTGTAGCCTGTTCCCCCCTTCAAGGGGGCGGCGCCTGCGGCCTGGCAAAGCCATGAAATAGGTTCACCCCTATCCAGGCTCACTGCGTGTAGCCTGTTTCCCCCTCGAGGGGGCGGCGCCAGCGGCCTGGCAAAGCCAGTTCCGCGGCCCCTGCTGGCCTGGTGGGTGCTGCGGTGAGCTAGATGTGCTCAGTGCGTCGAGGCCATTACGCCATGCAATAGGTCTGGAAGCATTTCCAGCATGCGCAATGCATCCTGCCCCGGCGGCGTGCTGGTGGCGAAATACATCTGCAGCGGCGCGTGGGCGAACTCATGCAGCGGCACCGCCGTCAGCGATGCCGGGTCCAGGTTGCTGGCCGTGAGGAAGTCCACCACCGTCCAGCCCATGCCGCGCTTGACCAGCTCCAGCGCCAGCCGCGAGGTCTGCACCTGCAGGCCGGCCGGGGCGCTCAGGCCCAGGTGGCGGGCAAGTTCGTCGATGGACTGGCACATCGGGTCTTCACCGACCAGGCGTATCAGCGGCATGCTGGCCAGGAAAGACATCGGGTTCTGCCGCCGCGCCCGCACGGCGCGCAGCCAGATCTCGCGCGTGACCGCCAGGTAGAGCGGCCCGCTCACCAGGGTAGTGCTGGTCAGCAGCGGATGCGGGTGTTCGTAAAACCCCAGCGCGAAGTCCACGCCGCGGGTCAGCAGGGCCTGCACCATCTGGTCCTGGTGCAGCGTGCGCACCTCGACGCGCACGCGCGGGTGCCGCGCCATGTGGCGCTCCAGCACCAGGGGTAAAAATTCGTGGCTGATGGATGGGATGGCCGCCAGCCGCACCTGGCCGTCGGCGGCCTGCCGCAGGTTCACGGCGATGCGCTTGAGCCCATCCAGCTTCTGGTGGATCAGGGTGGATTCTTCGAACAGCACGCGCGCTTCCGGCGTGGGCGCCAGCGTGCCCTTGCCGCGCGTGAACAGCTTGTAGCCCAGCTGCAGTTCAGTGTGGGCAATGGTCTTGCTGACGGCCGAAGGCGTGATGCAGATCAGCCGCGCGGCGGCGCTCATATTGCCCGTCTGCATGACGGCCTGGAAGACTTCAAGTTGCCTGAGGTTCATCGTTCTGCCGGGTGACGGCGCGGCAAGAAGGCCTGCTGCCGGGGGGTGTGAGTTTTAGTCACACCCCTCGTTACATTATGCATCGCCGCATCCCGGCGGCGTGGCTACGATGAGCCACCTTTGGCCCTGGCGCCGGAGGAGACATCGGGGCGCGGGCCCTGCGCATGGACACCTTTCACGGGGTGTCCGGCGCGTGCCGCGGTCCGGCAGAACAATTTCACCTTTCCTGGAATACCTCATGCAAATTACCTCCACCCTCCTCAAAATAGGCGCCGGGCTTGGCATCGCCGCCTTCACCGCGCTGGGCGTACCGGCCTCCGTGCTGGCGCAAACGGCCGGCAAGCCCAACGTCGTCATCCTGGCCACCGGCGGCACGATTGCCGGCGCCGGCGCCTCGGCCCTGAACAGCGCCACCTACGCCGCCGCCAAAGTGCCGGTCGACAAGCTGCTGGCCGGCCTGCCCGAGCTGGCCAATGTGGCCAACGTCAAGGGCGAGCAGGTCTCGCAGATCGCCTCCGAGAGCTTTACCAACGACAACCTCATGAAGCTGGGCAAGCGCATCTCGGCGCTGGTCAAGCAGGCCGACGTGGACGGCATCGTCGTCACCCACGGCACCGACACGCTGGAAGAAACCGCCTACTTCCTGAACCTCGTGATCCGCACCAGCAAGCCCATCGTGGTGGTCGGCTCCATGCGCCCGGGCACGGCCCTGTCGGCCGACGGCGCGCTGAACCTGTTCAACGCCGTGAGCGTGGCCGCCAGCAAGGACGCGGCCGGCAAGGGCGTGCTGGTCACCATGAACGACGAGCTGCAGAGCGGCCGTGATGTCACCAAGACCATCAACATCAAGACCGAGGCCTTCAAGAGCCAGTGGGGCCCGTTGGGCATGGTGGTGGAAGGCCAGAATTACTGGTTCCGCGCGCCCGTGAAACGCCACACCGCCCAGTCCGAATTCAATATCGATGAATTCGAGGCGCTCGCGCCGGTGGACATCGTCTACGGTTACGGCAACGTGCCGCGTTCCGCGGTGGACTCTGTCGGAAAGACCGGCATCAAGGCCCTGATCCATGGCGGCACCGGCAACGGCTCGGTGGCCGACCGCGTGGTTCCCGCGCTGCAGGAAGTTCGCGCCAAAGGCATCCAGGTCGTGCGCTCCTCGCGCGTGCCTGAAGGTTTTGTGCTGCGCAACGCCGAGCAGCCCGACGACAAATATGACTGGGTGGTCGCGCACGACCTGAACCCGCAGAAGGCCCGCATCCTGGCGGCCGTGGCCTTGACGAAGAACATCGACAGCAAGGAACTGCAGCGCATCTTCTGGCAGTACTGAGCCTTCGTGGCATAGCGGAAAAGGGCGGTGCCGGCAACGGCATCGCCCTTTTTCATTTGCGAGGGGAAGGCTTAGAGTTGGCTCATGCCGCCGTCGACGATCAGTTCCGTTCCCACGATAAACGCGGCTTCCGGCGATGACAGGTAGACCACGGCGCCGGCCACCTCATCCGGTGTGCCGAAGCGCTTGACCGGCACTTGCGCCTGGATGCCGGCGGCCAGCGCATCCAGCTGGTCGGCCGSCACGCCGAGCTTGCCGTACAGCGGCGTTTGCACCGGGCCGGGGCTCACCACGTTGACGCGGATGCCGCGCACCACCAGTTCGGCCGACAGCGTTTTGGCCAGCGAAATCAGCGCGGCCTTGCTGGCGGCGTAGACGCTGGAGTTGGGCATGCCGATGTGGGCGTTGATGGAACCGTTCAGGATGACGGCCGCGCCCGTGTTCAGCAGCGGCGACAGCGCCTGGATCGCGAAGAAAGCGCCTTTGATGTTGACGTTGAAGGTCTGATCCCACAGCGCTTCGTCCACGCTTTCGAGCGGCGCGAATTTGGCGACGCCGGCGTTGATAAACACGGCGTCCAGCGTGATGCCTTCTGCGGCCAGTGCGCTGGCCAGCGCCTTGGCCGAGCCGCTGGCCCCTGCGTCGTTGCGCAGGGCGATGGCGCCTGTGCCCAGTTGGGCTTTGGCCTTGTCCAGCGACGCCTGGTCGCGGCCGGTGATGACGACCCGGGCGCCTTGCCCGGCGAATTGCAGTGCGGTGGCCAGTCCTATGCCGCTGTTGCCGCCGGTGACGAGCACGGTTTTGTTGTCAAAGCGTTTTGCGGTGGAAGGTGAGGAGGTCGTTTGCGTGGTCATTTCAGTGTCCTGTTCGAGTGAGTTGATAAAACTTCCGGGTCGGCCTGTGTTGTTCGCCTGCCGATGTGTTCAATGTACGGTTTACGTTCTGTGGGAGGAATGCCTGAAAAGTGTTTTAATCATTCAGGTTTTATGAATTTCAAGGACAGGGGAAGCCGCCATGGACCGTTTGCGTGCCTTTGAAGTGTTTGCCGCCGTCGTGGGGCGCGGCAGTTTCACGCGCGCGGCCGATGCGCTGGACACCTCGCCGGCCAACGTCACGCGCTACATCAACGAACTTGAGGCGCACCTCGGCACGCGCCTGCTCAACCGCAGTTCGCGCAAGCTCTCGCTCACCGAAAGCGGCGAGGCGCTGTACGAGCGCAGCAAGTCCATCCTCGAGGAGGTCGCCGATGCCGAGGCGCTGGCCTCGTCGGCCACCCTGCAGCCGCGCGGGCGCCTGCGCATCAACGCGCCCGTGAGCTTCGGCATACGCCAGCTGGCGCCGTTGTGGCCGCGCTTCATGCAAAGCTACCCGGACGTGGAGCTCGACATCGCGCTCAGCGACCGCGTGGTCGACATCGTGGAAGAGGGTTACGACCTGGCCATCCGCATCTCGCGCACCGGCCCGGCCACCCATGCGGCGCGCAAGCTGGCCACCTCCTGCAACATCGTCTGCGCCGCGCCCGCCTACCTCCAACAGCATGGCACGCCGCGGGTGCCCGCCGATCTCGCGGCGCACCGCTGCCTGGGCTACACCTATGCCGCCACCGCCAACGAATGGCACTTTGTCGACGAACAGGCGCACCCGCACCAGGTCAGGGTCAACTACGTCATGCATGCCAACAACGGCGACACGGCGCGCGAGGCCGCCCTGGCCGGGCAGGGCATCATCTGGCAGCCGGCTTTTCTGGTCGGTGAGGACCTGCGCGCGGGGCGCCTGCTGCCGCTGCTGCCGGGCTACCGTATGCCCGACATCGACGTGCTGGCCGTCTACCCGAGCCGCCGCCACCTGAGCGCCAAGGTCCGCGTGATGGTGGATTTCCTGGCCGAGGCCTTCAAGGCCGGGCCCGCCTGGTATGTGCCGCCCGAGGCAACTGCCGCGGCGCCCGCGCGCCGTCGCCGCGTAAAATGACCGCTTTGGCACAGCCGCCCGGTGCGGCCTGGCCTTCCCGGCGCCTCCACAGGCGCCGTGCTTTTGCCCTCAACCCACTTCTATGCTTACTTTCCAGCAAATCATCTTGAAGCTGCAGTCCTACTGGGACGCCCAGGGCTGCGCGCTGCTGCAGCCCTATGACATGGAGGTCGGCGCCGGCACCTCGCACACCGCGACCTTTCTGCGGGCGCTGGGCCCCGAGCCCTGGAAAGCCGCTTATGTGCAGCCCAGCCGCCGCCCCAAGGACGGCCGCTACGGCGAGAACCCGAATCGCCTGCAGCACTATTACCAGTACCAGGTCGTGCTCAAGCCCGCGCCTGCCAACATCCTGGAGCTTTACCTCGGCTCGCTCGAGGCCCTGGGCTTTGACCTGAAGAAAAACGACATCCGCTTCGTCGAGGACGATTGGGAAAACCCCACGCTGGGCGCCTGGGGCCTGGGCTGGGAAGTCTGGCTCAACGGCATGGAAGTCACGCAGTTCACCTACTTCCAGCAGGTCGGCGGCATCGATTGCAAACCCGCGACCGGCGAAATCACCTACGGCCTGGAGCGCCTGGCCATGTACCTGCAGGGCGTGGACAACGTCTACAACCTGGTCTGGACCGAAGGCGCCGACGGCTCGAAACTGAGCTACGGCGACGTCTACAAACAAAACGAGGTCGAGCAGTCCACCTACAACTTCGAGCACAGCGACGCCGACTTCCTGTTCACCGCCTTCACGGCGCATGAAAAGCAGGCCAAGCACCTGATAGAGGTGCAACTGGCCCTGCCGGCCTACGAGCAGGTGCTCAAGGCCGCGCACAGCTTCAATTTGCTGGACGCGCGCGGCGCCATCAGCGTGACCGAACGCGCCGCCTACATAGGCCGCATCCGCAACCTGGCCCGCGCCGTGGCGCAAAGCTATTACGAAAGCCGCGAACGCCTGGGCTTCCCGATGGCGCCACGCGAGTGGGTGGAACAAATGACTCCGATGACGAAGAAGGCTGCGTGAGAGCGATGACGATGACGACCCAAAACCTTCTCGTAGAA
Organism: Polaromonas sp. P1_G1; assembly: GCF_056405595.1. Taxonomy (NCBI): domain Bacteria; kingdom Pseudomonadati; phylum Pseudomonadota; class Betaproteobacteria; order Burkholderiales; family Comamonadaceae; genus Polaromonas; species Polaromonas sp. P1_G1. Next base: position 83,666 of record NZ_JBFUBU010000003.1, on the reverse strand, counting down.
CTGTTTGTCGAAGAGCTGCCGCCCAAGGTGCTTAAAAAGCTTGGCGACGCTTTTGCCGGCGTGCTGTTCGAGCAGCTCAAGGCCCAGGGCCTGACGGCGGCCGGCTCGGCGCTGACCGCTTTCGCCTCGCCGCGCCGACTGGCCGCGCACGTCACGGCGGTGGCCGCCCAGGCCGCCGACAAGGCTGTCTCCCAAAAACTCATGCCGGTGGCCGTGGGCCTGGATGCTTCCGGCAATGCCACGCCCGCGCTGCTCAAGAAGCTGCAAGCGCTGGGCGCTGACGCGTCGGCCGTGGCCGGCCTCAAGCGCGCGCCTGACGGCAAGGCCGAGGCCCTGTTTTACGACAGCACCGTGAAGGGCGCGACCTTGGCTGAGGGCCTGCAAAAGGCCTTGCTCGAAGCCATCGCCAAACTGCCGATTCCCAAGCTCATGACCTACCAGCTGGCTGACGGCTGGAGCGACGTGAAGTTTGTGCGCCCGGCCCATGGCCTGGTCGCGCTGCATGGCAGCACGGTGGTCCCAATTGAAGCGCTGGGCCTGAAGGCCGGCAACAGCACGCACGGCCACCGCTTTGAAGCCGCGGTGGACCCGGTGCTGTTGAAAGACGCCGACAGCTACGCCGCCACGCTGCAAAAAGACGGCGCGGTGATTGCCGGCTTTGCCGAGCGCAAGGCCGAGATCGCGCGCCAGCTGGCGGCCGCCGCGGCCAAGGTCGGCGGTGGCGTGAAGGCGATTGAAGACGACGCGCTGCTCGACGAGGTGACCGCGCTGGTCGAACGCCCCAATGTGCTGGTCTGTGAGTTCGAGAAAGAATTCCTGGGCGTGCCGCAGGAATGCCTGATTCTCACGATGAAGGCCAACCAGAAATACTTCCCGCTGCTCGATGCCGCAGGCAAGCTGACCAACAAGTTTCTGGTGGTCAGCAACATCAGCCCCACGGATGCCAGCGCGGTGGTCGGCGGCAACGAGCGCGTGGTGCGCCCGCGCCTGGCCGATGCCAAATTCTTCTTCGACCAGGACCGCAAGAAAACCCTGGCCTCGCGCGTCGAAGGCCTGGGCAAGGTGGTGTATCACAACAAGCTCGGAAGCCAGGGCGACCGAGTCATTCGTGTGAGTCGCATTGCTGCCGAAATCGGGATGCTAGTGGCAGTTGCAGGTGATTCGACTTTGGCTGTGCATGCTCAAAAGGCTGCGGAGCTTGCTAAGACAGATTTGGTAACAGACATGGTCGGCGAGTTCCCTGAGTTGCAGGGCATCATGGGCCGCTATTACGCGATAAACGATGGGTTACCTCTCGATATTGCCGATGCCATTGAAGATCACTACAAGCCACGTTTTGCTGGCGACGAGTTGCCGCGTGGCGACGTTGGAGTGATCGTCGCGCTGGCCGACAAGCTCGAAACCCTGGTCGGCATGTTCGGCATTGGCAACTTGCCGACTGGCGACAAAGATCCCTTTGCGCTGCGCCGCCATGCGCTGGGCGTGATTCGTATCTTGGTTGAGAAAGATCTGTCGCTGAAATTGAACGATTTGCTTCATTTGAGCGCGGCGGCATTTAAAAATATCGAACGTGCGGCTATAGATCCGTTGGAAACGTTCATCTACGACCGCCTCGCCGGTTCCCTGCGTGAGCAAGGCTATAGCGCGCAGGAGGTCGATGCCGTGCTCGCGCTCAAACCCCAGCGCCTGGGCGACGTCGCCAAGCGCCTGGCGGCCGTGCGCGCCTTTGCCGCGCTGCCCGAAGCGCCGGCCCTCGCGGCCGCCAACAAGCGTGTCGGCAACATCCTCAAGAAGGCCGAAGGCACGGTCGAGGCCGCCATCAAGCCTGAACTGCTGCAGGAGGCCGCCGAGAAATCGCTCGCCGACGCATTGAAGACTGTCGGCCCCAAGGCCGAAGCCGCTTTTGCCTCCGGCGATTACGCCGCCTCGCTACAGGCGCTGGCCGCCTTGAAGGCGCCGGTTGATGCCTTCTTCGACGGTGTGATGGTCAATGCCGAAGACCCGGCGCTGCGCGCGAACCGGCTCGGTTTGCTGGCAACGTTGCATCAGGCCATGAACCGCGTGGCCGACCTCTCCAAGTTGGCCTCCTGAGTTTTTAAAGGCAACACCATGAAACTCGTCATCCTCGACCGCGACGGCACCATCAACAGCGACAGCGACGACTTCGTCAAATCGCCGGACGAATGGCTGCCGCTGCCCGGTTCGCTGGAGGCGATCGCGCGGCTCAACCATGCGGGCTGGCATGTGGTGATCGCGTCCAATCAGTCAGGCCTGGGGCGCGGCCTGTTCGACGTGGCCTCGCTCAACGCCATGCACGCCAAGATGCACAAGATGCTGGCCGCCGTCGGCGGCCGTATCGACGCGGTGTTTTATTGCCCCCACAGCCCCGAGGAAAGCTGCATCTGCCGCAAGCCTTTGCCCGGCCTGTTCGAGCAGATAGGCGCGCGCTTCGGCGTGCAGCTGGCGGGTGTGCCCACGGTCGGTGATTCGCTGCGCGACCTGCAGGCCGGCGCCGCGGCCGGCTGCGAGCCGCACCTGGTGCTCACGGGCAAGTCGGCCCAGTACCGGGGTGGCGGCCAGCCCGAGGGCCTGCCGGCGGGCACCACGCTGCATGCGGACCTGCCGGCCTTCGCCGATTTCCTGCTGGAACGCGGCGCACGGCCGCTGCCGGTGGCCATCTGAACATCGCGCGTTCCGCGGAAAACCGCTTGCCGCCCCTTACAACCTGACCCGATAGCCGGAAGCTCGCACATGCCCTTTATCCGCTCCGTCCTGCACCTTTTGTGGATGTCCGTCACCATCATTCCGTGGGCCACCTTCGTGGTCATCGCGTCGCTCTTCGTCAGCAGCACCACCATGTACTGGATGTGCGCGGGCTGGCTGCGCGTGGCGGTCAGCGGCGGCACCTTCATCCTGGGCATCAAGAACCGCGTGACCGGCATGGAAAACCTGCCCACCGGCGAAACCAGCGCCGCGGTGCTGCTGCTCAAGCACCAGAGCACCTGGGAGACCCTGTGCATGCCCACGCTGATGCCGCATCCGCTGGCCTACGTGTTCAAGAAAGAGCTGCTGTATGTGCCCTTCTTCGGATGGGCGATGGCGCGCATGGACATGATCCACATCGACCGCAGCCAGCGTGCCCAGGCCTTCAACAAGGTCGTGATGCAGGGCAAGCGCCTGMTGGCGCARGGCAYCTGGGTCATCATGTTTCCCGAAGGMACGCGCATCCCGCGCGGCCAGAAGGGCACCTACAAATCGGGCGGCACGCGCCTGGCCATCGAAACCGGCGCGCCGGTGATCCCCATCGCCGTGACCTCGGCCAAATGCTGGCCGCGCAAGGCCTTCATCAAGAAGCCGGGCATTGTCGACATCTCCATCGGCAAGCCCATCCCCAGCGCGGGCCGGCAGCCGGACGAACTGATGCGCGAAGTGGAAGCCTGGATCGAATCGGAAATGCACCGGCTCGATCCCGAGGCCTACGCGCCCGCCGTGTCGAATACCTGAGCGGTGCCTGCGCTAATCGCGCCGCGCTAAACTGACGTGATGCAACGGCTTCTCCAGTTCACGCTCGACCTGTTTGACGCCCATCCCGCGCCGCCGGTCCGCAGCGCGGGCCCGAAAACCGGCAAGCCCCCGGCAAAGCCGCGCTCCCCCAAACCGGTGGCTTCCGTCCCGCGGCCGCAGCCGGCCGCCGAGGCCGAAGCCGAGTTCATCGGGCCGCAGCTTCCCGCCCAAAGCCTGCAGCAGGCGCTGGCGCCGGCCACCTTCCGCCATCCGCGCGCCACGCGCGAGTCTGTACTGGACGGCATCCTGGTGGCCTACGAATTCCGGCGCAGCAAACGCAAGACCATCGGTTTTTCAGCCGGTGCCGACGGCCTCACGGTGAGCGCGCCCAAGTGGGTGCCGCTCTATGAGATCGACAAGGCCGTGCTTGAAAAGTCCGGCTGGATACTCGCCAAGCTGCAGGAGACCCGTGAGCGCCACGAGCGCATGGAGTCCGCGCGTATCGAGTGGAAGGACGGCACCACCCTGCCTTTCCTGGGCGACCAGGTCATCGTGGTGATAGACCCGCGGCACGCTTTCGGCGGCGTGGGCGCCGAGCTCAAGACCCACACGCCCAGCATGCCCGAGGTGCTGCTGCAAGGCAACGGCGATGCGGCCAACGACACGCTGCCCGGCGTGGCGCAGCTGACCTTGCACGTGGGCCTGCCCCACCACGCGTCGGCCGAGCAGATCCGCGATGCCGTGCAGGCCTGGCTGATGCGCCAGGCCAAGCGGATCTTTATCGAGCGGCTCAACCATTTCGCGCCGCAACTCGGCGTGCAGTGGCACAAGCTCAGCCTGTCCAGCGCCGGCACGCGCTGGGGCAGCGCCAGCGCCGACGGTTCCATCCGGCTGAACTGGCGGCTGGTCCATTTCAGGCAGTCGGTGATCGACTATGTGGTGGTGCATGAACTGAGCCACCTGCGCGTGATGGACCACAGCCCGCGCTTCTGGGACACGGTGCGCACCATCGTGCCCGACTACGCCGAATTGCGCGGCCAGCTCAAAGACGAAGCGATTCCACGCTGGTAGATAGCGGAGTGCGCATGCCGCAGAGGCTGTGCGGGGCCAAACCTTGGCCTTTGGGGGATCATCGATAACAAAGTAGTACATGTCAGCGTTACTTGGTAATATGACAAAAATATCAAAAATGCCAGAACCCCCAGGGAATTGATGTCGTACTTCTCAAGCACCTCCATGAACGACAAGCTCATACTCGTAGTTGAAGACAATCCCGACCACCTGGAGCTGACCGTCCTGACTCTGGAGGAGCAGGGCGTCACCGCCGAGATCGCGGTTGCCCGCGACGGCGTGCAGGCGCTTGACTATCTCTTCGGGCAGGGCAGCCACGCGGGGCGCGACACGCAGCGGCAGCCCTCGTTCATCCTGCTGGATATGAAGCTGCCCAAGCTGTCGGGGCTGGATGTGCTGCGCAGCGTGCGCGCCAACCCGCTCACGGCCCTGGTGCCGGTGGTCATGCTGACGTCTTCCAGCGAGCGCTCCGACATCGTGGCCTGCTACCAGGCCGGCGCCAACGGGTTTGTCCGCAAGCCCGTGGATTTCGGAGACCTCACGGAAAAACTCCAGCGGCTCCAGGCCTATTGGCTGGATGTCAATGAATCCATCGCGGCCGGTTGAGATTCCTGCGATGCAGGGCGCCCGCGCGGCTTTGGCGGGCTCCTGAGAGATGGCCGCGATGAAGGTTCAGATCACGCTGCGGACCCGCCTCGTCATTCTGGTGCTGGCCGCGATTGTTCCGCTGTTCGGCCTGTCCATCTTCAAGGCTGTCTACAACGCCGATATAGCCGTCGAGCGGGCCATGACCGACCTGCAGTTCGCGGCCTCGCTGGCGGCCTCCAACCAGCAGCAGCTGGCCGAGACGGCACGCCAGGTGCTCACGGCCGTCGTCCATGCGCCCGAGTTGCTGAGCGACGAGGCCGGCAAAACCGTCAAAGGCGGCAGGGGCGGGCGCTGCGACGCCTACCTGGTGGAGCTGAACCGGCAGTTCCCGCTGTACGCCAACCTGGGCATTGTGGGCATGGATGGCCGGGCGCTGTGCAATGGGATTCCCAATTCGACGCTGAACTACCTGGGTGACCGCGCGTATTTCCGCGAAGCCGTGGCCCGCCGCAGCTTCGTGACCGGCGAATACATCGTGGGCCGCGCCACGGGCATACCCTCCATCAGCTTCGCGCTCCCCCTGCTGGACCGCGAGGGGCATGTCCTGATGGTGGCCTATGCGTCGGTGGACCTGGCCGAAATGGCCAAGTCGGCGCTGGGCATCGAGTTGCCGCCCGGCGCCGCACTCGGCATCCACGACCGCAACGGCGTGCTGCTGGCCGGAAAACCGGCCCTGCCTATCCGCATTGGCCAGAAGGCCGCCAGCCCGGTGCTGCGCGAGGCGGTCAAGGCCATGCGCACCGGCACGGCCGACGGCCCGGACGGCGCGGGCAAGCGCCGGCTGTGGGCCTACATGCCCAGCAGCAGTAACGCAGGCGAGGCGTTTTTTGTGGCGGTCAGCCTGGACCACAACCTCGTCGTGGGCGCCACCCAGCGCCAGCTGTGGCTGGAGCTTGGTGTTCTGTCCTCGCTGGCCTTCCTGAGCGGCCTGCTCGCCTGGATGATGGGCGGGCGCGCCATCGTGCTTCCCACGCGCAACATCCTAAAGGCGACCCGGCTCATCGAGGACGGGCGGCTGGACGTGCGCATCCCGGTCAGCCCGTCCGATGACGGCGGGGAGTTCTCCCGGATCTCCGCCGGCTTCAACCGCATGGCCGAATCGCTGCAGAAGCACCGCGGCGCCCTGGAGGCGGAACTGGCGAACAGCGAAGCCATACAGCGCAGGCTGCAGGATGCCCAGCGGCTGGGGCGCATAGGGTATTGGCAGCTCGACGTCCGCACTGAGAAGACCTGGTGGTCCGACGAGGTCTATGACTTGCTCGGCGTGGACAAGGCGGCGTTCGCCGCCAGCCGCGAAGCCTTCCTGCGGCTCATTCATCCCGGCGACCGCCAGGACTTCAAGGCCAGGCGCGACGCCGCCGTCGAGGGCGGCCTGCCGCTGGACGTCGAGTTCCGCGTCATCACGGCGGCCGGCGAGGTGCGCTGGATCCACCTGATGGGCCGCGCCCACGAGCGGCAGGACGGCCAGCCGGGGCATGAGCCGCGCCGCTCCGGCGTGCTCCAGGAGATCACCGACCGCAAGCAGGCGGAACTGGAAATTGCCCGCGGCACCGAGCTGCTGAACCGCACCGGCGAGCTCGCCAAAATCGGCGGGTGGGAAGTCCAGGTCGACACCATGACGCCGTACTGGTCCCAGGAAATCTACCGCATCCATGACCTGGAACCCGGAGCCAGGCTGAGCATAGGGCATGCGATCCGTTCTTATGCGCCGGAAGCGCAGCCTGTCGTCAGGGCCGCGGCTGAAGCCGCCTTCCTTCACGGCACGCCATGGGACCTCGAGCTGCCGCTCATCACCGAGAAGGGCCGGCGCATCTGGGTGCGCACGCGGGGCCGCGCGCTGCAGCGGGACGGCAAGGTCGTGAGCCTCGTCGGCGTGCTGCAGGACATCACCGAGCAGCACCAGGCCCAGGAGCACCTGCGCCTGCTGGAGTCCTGCGTCTCCCGCCTCAACGACATCGTGCTGATCACCGAGGCCGGGCCGATCGACGCGCCCGGCCCGCGCATCGTCTTCGTCAACGACGCCTTCGAGCGCCGCACCGGCTACACCCGCGAAGAAGTGCTGGGCCGGACGCCGCGCCTGCTGCAGGGCCCCAACACACAGCGGGCCGAACTCGACCGCATCCGCGCTGCGCTGGAGGCATGGCTGCCGGTGCGAGCCGAACTGATCAACTACACCAAGGGCGGCGAGGAGTTCTGGGTCGACCTCGACATCGTCCCCATCGCCGACGCCAAGGGCCTTTTCACGCACTGGGTGGCGGTGGAGCGCGATGTCACGCAGCGCAAGCGGGCCGAGCAGGCGTTGATGGACAGCGAGCAGCGCTATGCGGCCCTGTTTGAAATGGCGCCGGTGCCCATGTGGGTGTTCGACGTCGCCACCAAGCGTTTCCTCAACGTCAACAAGGCGGCGGTGGACAGCTACGGCTACTCGTCGGCCGAATTCCTGGGCATGACCCTGTTCGATATCCGTCCCGAGGTCGAGCACTCTCGCCTGGAGCGAGCGCTTGAAGACGACTCGGTCGAAAGGAAAGGCGACTGGCAGCACCGCCGCAAGGACGGCTCGGTTTTTTCCGTCCACGCCGTGTCGCGGCCCATCCAGTACGCCGGCGTGCCCGCCCGGTTTGTGCTGGCGATGGACATCACGGCCCAGCGCAAGGCCGAGCGCGACGTGCAGGAGCACCTGTTCACCCTGCAGCGCGCCGCCGACGCCGCGCAGGCCATCACCTGGCACCAGACGCTGGAAGGCACCATGCATGAGGTCGCCGAACAGGCCAGGGGCGTGGTGGGCGCCCACCAGTCCATCGTCAGCCTGACCGTCAGCAACGACTGGAAGCAGGCCATTAACGCGCTCTCGCTGTCCGACAAATACGCGAAATACCGCGACCTCATCGAGCCGCCCGACGGCACCGGCATCTATGCGATGGTCTGCCAGACCAACCGCTCCATGCGCATGACGCAGGCCGAGCTCGAAGCCCATCCGCGCTGGCGCGGTTTCGGCAGCTATGCCGACAAACACCCCGCCATGCGCGGCTGGCTGGCCGTGCCGCTGACCGGGCGCGACGGCCGCAACATCGGCCTGCTTCAGCTGTCCGACAAGTACGAAGGCGAGTTCACGCAGCAGGACGAATACGTCGCGCTCGAACTCGCGCAACTGGCATCCATCGCCATCGAGAACGCCCGCCTGCTCGAGGAAGTCAGCCAGCTCAACACCGGGCTGGAGCAGAAGGTGGCAGAGCGCACGCTGGCGCTGGAGCGCCAGCAGGCCTTGTTCCGCGCGCTGGCCGAGCAGGCGCCCCAGGTGGTGTGGACCATCGACCCCGACGGCGCGGCCACCTACTTCAACCGCGCCTGGTTCGACCTGGTCGGCGGCAAGCTTGAGGACTGGACCGGCACCCAGTGGTTCTCCGTCATCCATCCCGAGGACCTTCCCGACGTCCAGGCCACGTGGGTGACCGCCAAGGCCGCGCAGACGCCCTACATGGGCATACGCCGCGTGCTGGCCCGCGACGGCAGCACCCACACCATGTCCTACCGTGCGTCGCCCGTGCTGGACGAACAGGGCCAGGTGGCTTTCTGGGTCGGCATAGACGCCGACATCACCGAGATCAAGGCCATCGAAGCCGCCTTGCGGCTGTCCAACCATGAGCTCGAGGCTTTTTCCTATTCGGTGTCGCACGACTTGCGTTCGCCGCTCAACACCGTGGACGGCTTCAGCCGCCTGCTGGCCAAGCAGCTGGGCGCCGACGCCGGCGACAGGGTCACGCACTACTTGTCGCGCATCCAGGCCGGCGTGGCGCAGATGGGCCAGCTGATCGAAGACCTGCTGTCGCTGGCGCAGGTGTCGCGCGCGCCCCTGAGCAACAAGACGGTGGACCTGTCGGCGCTGGCGCGCAGCATCATGGACGAGTGGCAGTCGCGCGACCCCGAACGCAAGGCGGTGGTGAGCATCGAAAAAGGGCTGAAGGCCCACGGCGACGCCCGGCTGGTCCGCGTGGTCATGGAAAACCTGCTCGGCAACGCCTGGAAGTTCAGCTCCCACGAGGGCGTGGCCGAGATCACCGTCGGCCATACCCAGGACGCCGCGGGGCTTCCCGTGTACTTTGTGCGCGACAATGGCGCCGGTTTTGACATGGCCTACGCCGACAAGCTCTTCAACCCCTTCCAGCGCCTGCATGCCGCCTCGGAGTTTCCCGGCACCGGCATAGGCCTGGCCACCTCCAGCCGGGTCATCAAGCGCCACGGCGGCAGGCTGTGGGCGGAGTCCTCACCCGGCCAGGGCGCGACCTTTTTCTTCACCCTGCCGAAAACGCCGCAGACGTCCTGATGTGTCCTGATGTGACGCGATGTGTCCTGATCGGGAGTAATTACCCGCACAGAAGGATGTTTTCACCTCTTTTCTCGTGTTTTTTCTAGGGCTTTTTAGAACGAATTGATTAAAATGCGAAAAATGCGAAAAACAATCCTTTACGAGACTGACCATGCGTGAACCCAAGTCCTTCGAGGCCGCCATCACCGCTTCGGATTTCTCGAGCGAGGATTACTGCGGCACCAGCTATGCGGCCAAGCTGCTGGGCCTGTCCGTCGCCACCGTGCAATCGCTGGTGGAAAAAGGCGAGATCGAGGCCTGGAAAACGCTGGGCGGCCATCGCCGCATCGCGCTGCAATCCATCAACGCTTACCTTGCCAAGAACAACCCGCAACTCTCGCGGGCGGACACCGACCCCAAGCACCGCCTGCGCGTGCTGATGGTGGAGGACGACGAGAACACCCGCGAGCTCTACCGCTGCCAGTTCGAGGACTGGGACCTGCCGGTCGACTGCACCTTCATGCCCTCGGCGCTCGAAGCCATGATGGACATCGCGAGCATGCGGCCCGACCTGCTGATCACCGACCTGTCCATGCCCGGCGTCGACGGCATCGAAATGCTCAAGGCCTGCAAACGCAACCTGCAGCTCTCGGACATGCAGATCGTGGTCATCAGCGGCCTGGCGCCCGAAGCCGTCAAGGCGCGCGGCGGCCTTCCGGCCGAAGCCCACCTGCTGCAAAAGCCGATCAACTTCGACTGGTTGCATGGCTATGTCACGGCTTTGGTCACGGCCAATCGCAAGTGGCGGCATTAGGCCCCCACGCTTTTCACTTCGTGTAATGCGCTGCCCCCCGAGGGGGCGCTGCGCCTGCGGCCTGGCAAAGCCAGTTCCGCGGCCCCTGCTTGGTTGGAGAGCCCTACGTCACACGCTGTTGAAGCGGTAAATCCCGTCCAGGTCTAACCGTCGGGTGAGCTTGCCGCCGAACCACAGCGCATGCAGATGCGCCACCGCTTCGCCCATGGCGAAGGTGGTCTGGTGCAGGTCCAGCTTGCGGGGGAACATGATGGGCAGGATGTCGGCGGCGCTGCAGGGTGCCGCTTCGCAGGCCTGCATGACTTCGGCGAGGCGGTCGCGGTGGTGGTCGTGCAACTGGCCTATGCGGGTGTGCAGGCCGCGGAACGGCTTGCCGTGTGAGGGCAGCACCAGCGTGTCCTTGTCCAGCGGCAGGAATTTGTCGATGGATTCCAGGAACAGCGTGAGCGCGTTGGACTCGGGCTCCATGTCGTAGACGCTCACATTGGTCGAAATGCGCGGCAGTACCATGTCGCCGCTGATCAGCGTGTCAAGCTCCTGGCAATACAGCGCGATGTGCTCGGGCGCGTGGCCGTAGCCGCTGATGCAGCGCCAGTCGCGCCCGCCTATGCGCACCGCCATGCCGTCCATGATGCGCACATAACTTGCCGGCACCGAGGGCACCATGCCCGGGTAGTAGCTGGCCCGGCCGCGGATCTTTTCGATGGATTCCGGATCCACCAGGCCGTGCGAGGCAAAAAAGCGCGCGGCGCTTTCGCCGCCGAAACCCGTGGTGCTCTGCGAGCCTATGCGCGCCGAGTGGTAGTCGGTGGCGCTGACCCACAGGCGGCAGGCCCAGCGTTCGCACAACCAGTGGGCCAGGCCGATGTGGTCGGGGTGCATGTGCGTCACGATCACGCGCAGCACCGGCAGGCCTTCGAGCTGCGTCGCAAAAATCGCTTCCCACTGGGCTTTTGATTCCTCGCGGCTGATGCAGCAATCGACGATGGTCCAGCCCTGGAGCTTCGCGCCCGGCCGGTTCGGGTCGTCCATTTCATCGCGCAGCAGCCACAGGTTGATATGGTCCAGCGCGAAGGGCAGCGCCATGCGTATCCACTTCACGCCGGGCGCCACCTCCAGCGTCGTGCCCAGCGCTGGAAGGGTGTCGCCGAAGGGGTAGTGGAGTTGCTGCTCGAGGAGGTTCATGGCAATATTCGCGGTATATTTGACGTTTACGTAAACGTCATACACAGGCATTGTAGGGACAGCACCCGTTCCGCGCTGTCGCCCGCGTTTGCACAGGGTTTGCACAAGACTTCACACCATGGCCACCACCTACACCATCAGCGACCTGGCAAAAGAATTTGACCTGACCACGCGCGCCATGCGGTTCTACGAAGACATGGGCCTGCTGCAGCCGCAGCGCGAAGGGGCGGGCGGCCGCAACCGCGTCTACACCGCGCGCGACCGCACCCGGCTCAAGCTCACGCTGCGCGCCAAGCGCCTCGGGCTGTCGCTGGTGGAGGCCAAGGAAATCATCGACTCCTACGACAGCCCGCGCGACACCGCGCCGCAGCTCAAGAAATTCCTGGCCATCCTGACGGAGCACCGCAAGAAGCTCGAGGCCCAGATGCTCGACCTGCAAGCCAACCTCGACGAAATCCGCACCCACGAAAAAGAAGCCAAGGCCCTGCTCGCCAAAACCGAAAAGGCGAGGCCGTCGGCGTAGCAGTTGGCCTGCCGCCCGCCGAGATTCATGGCACTCGATTCCTTGCGCCGCGCGACCTGCGTCCTGCTCGCGATGGGCTTGCCCGCCCTCGCGGCGGCCCAGCAGGGGTGTACCGGTTCGTTCCTCAACACCCAGCAACGATTTCCGTTCAAAGAAGCAAGAGCGGGGGATGCGCCGCGGGTCTTCAGCCGTGGGGCGCCGCTGGAGAATGTCACCTATCGCGTCGCCGGGGATTCCGAAACCCATTCGCTTGAGGATTACCTGACGCGTTTTTGCACGACGGGATTTCTCGTCCTGCATGAGGATCGGATCGTTTACGAGCGATATCTCCAGGGAACCGGAAGCCAGGACGCTTTGCTTTCCGCGTCCATGTCGAAGACGATCCTCTCGCTTCTGGTCGGCGTGGCGGTCGCGGAAGGCAAGCTGACGCTGGACACCACCGTCAGACAGGTCCTGCCCGACTTCGAAGCCAGCGCATTTGCCGACGACACAGTGGAGGATCTTTTGCGGATGACCACCGGGGCCCAGCTTCATGTCGCCTACGGGGCGGGCGCGATATCGGACAACCGCGCGACCGACCCCACCGTCTCACCACGCCAGAATATGCGACGCTACCTGAAGGAGAAGACGGACCGATCACCCGCCGGTAAGACCTTCAACTACAACGGCGCAGTAACCGCGCTGCTCGGCCTGGTGTTGAGCGAGCGCACCGGCATGAGCAACACCGGTTACCTGGAGGACAAGATCTGGTCGCGCATCGGGGCCGAGGGCAGCGGCTTCTGGATCAAGAACTTGCACGGCGAGGAGGGCGTTCAAGGCCAATTTGTCGCGCGTCTGCGCGACTATGGCCGATTGGGGGCACTGATGCTAAACCGGGGGCAGGTGGCAGGCGAGCAGCTCGTGCCCGCGGCCTGGATCGACGAGATGGTCATGCTGCGGCCCGACAAGCCGCAGCCCAAAGGGACTCCGTTCTATGGGCTGCACGTCTGGATTCCGCAAGCGGCTGGCGGCCGGTCTTTCTTCTGGGGCGTCGGCGGCCAGAACATCTTCGTCGACCCCGTCGCCCGCATGGTGATTGTGCATACGGGCAATTCACGGGAAGCGCAGTTTGCCGGCGATGCGCATCTTTTTCCCCTTCGGGACGCGATCGCCCGGACTCTCAGGTCGCGCGCGAAGCTTTCGCCGCCCTTGGACAGCTCTTCTGTCAGCAGGCATAATTGACGTTTACGTAAACGTCAATTCGACAAACCCAACAGAAACCGCCTTCCGCACGTTTCAAAAGGCCCTCCATGAATGCACTCGCCACGCCAACAGCCCTGTTCCAGCGCATCGAAGCCAGCTTCCTGCGCCAGGGCCTGATGCAGCACCTGGGCGCCCGGCTGCTGCGCGTGGAGCCCGGCCTCTGCGAGGTTGCCTTGCCCTATTCGGAGCGCGTCACGCAGCAGCAGGGCGGCTTTCACGGCGGCGCCATGGGCGCGCTGGCCGACATCGCCGGCGGCTACGCGGCCCTCACCGTCGCAGCCGAAGATTCCGAAGTCACCACCGTCGAATACAAGATCAACTTCATGGCAGGTTTCAAGGACGGCGAGCTGCGCGCCCTGGGCCGTGTCGCCAAGGCCGGCAAGCGCATCATCGTCACCACCGCCGAAGTCACGCACGTCGCCCCCGGCGGCAAGGAAAGCGCCTGCGCCCTGATGCAGCAGACCCTGGTGCCCGTGCCCAAGACCTACTGACCCGTCCAACCCATAGTTCGTTCCCAGAAAGCCCATCATGACCAATATGCCCGGACTCAACTTCATGCTCGGTGAAGACATCGACGCCCTGCGCGACGCGGTGCGCGAATTCGCGCAGGCCGAAATCGCCCCGCGCGCGGCCGAGGTCGACCGCAGCGACCAGTTCCCCATGGACCTGTGGCAAAAAATGGGCGCGCTCGGCGTGCTCGGCATCACCGTGGGCGAGGAATACGGCGGCGCCAACATGGGCTACCTGGCCCACATGATCGCCATGGAAGAGATCAGCCGCGCCAGCGCTTCCGTCGGCCTGTCCTACGGCGCGCACAGCAATCTCTGCGTCAACCAGATCAAGCGCAACGGCAGCGACGAGCAGCGCAAAAAATACCTGCCCAAACTCATCAGCGGCGAACACGTGGGCGCGCTCGCCATGAGTGAGCCCGGCGCCGGCAGCGACGTCATCAGCATGAAGCTCAAGGCCGAGGACAAGGGCGGCTATTACCTGCTCAACGGCAGCAAGATGTGGATCACCAACGGCCCCGACGCCGACACCCTGGTCGTCTACGCCAAGACCGAACCCGAACTCGGCGCGCGCGGCGTCACCGCCTTCCTGATCGAAAAAGGCATGAAGGGCTTTTCCGTCGCGCAAAAGCTCGACAAGCTCGGCATGCGCGGCAGCCACACCGGCGAGCTGGTCTTCAACAACGTCGAAGTGCCTGCCAGCCAGATCCTGGGCGGCCTCAACAGCGGCGCCAAGGTGCTCATGAGCGGCCTCGACTACGAGCGCGCCGTGCTCACCGGCGGCCCGCTGGGCATCATGCAGTCCGTCATGGACAGCGTCGTGCCCTACATCCACGACCGCAAGCAGTTCGGCCAGAGCATCGGCGAGTTCCAGCTGATCCAGGGCAAGGTCGCCGACATGTACACCGTGCTGCAGGCCGGCCGCGCCTTCGCCTACACCGTCGCCAAAAACCTCGACATGCTGGGCACCGACCACGTGCGCCAGGTCCGCAAGGACTGCGCCTCCGTCATCCTCTGGTGCGCTGAAAAAGCCACCTGGATGGCCGGCGAGGGGCTGCAGATCCACGGCGGCAACGGCTACATCAACGACTACCCGCTGGGCCGCCTCTGGCGCGACGCCAAGCTCTATGAAATCGGCGCCGGCACCAGCGAAATACGCCGCATGCTGATAGGGCGCGAGCTGTTCGCTGAGACCATGTGAGGCCGATGCCGAAAGTGGTCTTCTCCATGGATGTGTTGATACCTGCGATGCCCGCGATGCGCCGGACGGCGAAGTGGCTTCCCATGCTCGTGCTTGCCGCGCTTCTCGGTGCATGCGAAAAAGATGAGCCCTTGCCCTACGCGGCAGTGCCGCAAGCCGACGCTACGTTCGAATGCGGCGTCCCCGAATCGCTGCGGGGTAAGGCCGTCAACGTATTTCTGGATGCCTCAAGAGTGGGGGAGACCTCCGAGGAAGCCGTTCTCGCCCTCAAAGGCCGTTTCGCGGCGTACGCCGTCGGCCTCACCTTGCGGGACGGCACAACCGTCAGCATCGACCTTGACGAACCCATGGGTTTTACCGCCAAGGGCCAGGCGATTCACACGGGATGTGAGCAGTTCAAGTGGGCAAGCATGGGAAACCTCACGCTGTTTGAATACCCCCATGGCGCCGCAACTCCTTTTCCCGCCCAGCAGTTGATGTATTCGCACGGCCCAACGCCCGACTTCAAGAACCTGCGCCCACTTCTCACGGGAGGCACGGCCGCCTTCTATGAACGCGAAGGGGACCGCTGCCTGACCGGGCTGGTCCAGGGTGACGGTGAAGTGGGCAGGTGGTGCTACCAGAGCGGCAAGATGCACCAGACCCGGAAGCTGCTGACCGCCTCGCTTTCTGACGGCAAATACCGGTTTGTCTGCGATTTTTCCGGCGAAGGGCCTTTGTTGATCGATGCATCGATCGTGAAGTCCGGGGCTAACCCCACACCTTCGGACCCGCACAGCGACAAGGAACTCGCCATCATGACGGAAAAATGCCTGGCCGAGAAAGCCCTTTTGAAGCCGAGGGGGTTCGATGAAACATGACATTCAGCCGCTTCCCGGGCGGCATCTCCGCAGGCAGGTGAAAATACGCCCATGACCACCTCGCTCCAAGACCTTTTCGCCCACAACCGCGCCTGGGCCGCGCAGATGGAAGCCGAACGGCCCGGCTTCTTCACCAGCCTGGTGAAGCAGCAGACGCCCAAGTACATGTGGATAGGCTGCTCCGACAGCCGCGTGCCCGCCAACCAGATCACCGGCCTCGAGCCCGGCGAGGTCTTCGTGCACCGCAACGTCGCCAACATCGTCGTGCATTCCGACCTCAACGCACTCTCGGCCATCCAGTTCGCCGTCGAGCGCCTCAAGGTCAAGGACATCATGGTCGTCGGCCACTACGGCTGCTCCGGCGTGCAGGCCGCGCTTGAAGGCGCGCGCATCGGCCTGGCCGACAACTGGATACGCCACATCCAGGACGTGCGCCACCGCCACCGCCAGCTGCTCGACAGCCTCCCTGAGGAAGTGCGCGCCCAGGCCCTGTGCGACATCAACGTCATCGAGCAGGTGGTCAACGTCTCGGTCAGCACCGTCATGGTCGACGCCTGGGCACGCGGCCAGGAGGTCACCGTGCACGGCTGGGCCTTCGGCGTGCACGACGGCCTGCTGCAGGATCTGCAGATGAGCGTCTCCGGGCCCGCTGAACTCGACATGCTCTACAGCAAGGCCGTAGACCGCGTCTGGGACGTGTGGATGGCCCGCGTCGGCGGCGGCACGCAGCAGCAGCTGGTCTGAGCGGAAGCCGCCATGTTCCCCCAGCGCCTGGACTCGAGCATCGCCTACGACATCGCCAAGGCGATGATGGACGGCTTCAACCGCCACTACCAGCTCTTTCGCACCGAGTCCGCGCGCGCCAAGCACCGCTTTGAAACGGCAGACTGGCACGGCCAGCAGCGCGCCCAGCGCGAGCGCATCGAGTTCTACGACCTGCGCGTGCGCGAGGCCTCCACCCGGCTGGAGCGCGAGTTCAAGGCAGGCGAGCAGCCCATGGACGTCTGGCAGCAGGTCAAGCTCCATTACATCGGCCTGCTGGTCAACCACCACCAGCCCGAACTCGCCGAGACCTTCTTCAACTCGGTCACCACCAAGATCCTGCACCGCAGCTACTTCCAGAACGACTTCATCTTCGTGCGCCCGGCCGTCAGCACCGAGTACATCGAGAACGACGAGCTCGCCTCGCAGCCCACCTACCGCGCCTACTACCCCACACGCGACAACATGCGCGAGGTGCTGCTGCAGCTGGTGCGCGACTTCGACCTGCGCCTGCCCTTTGACGACCTCGAGCGCGACGCCGGCTACGTGCTCGAGGCCATCAGCGAGCGCTTCGCCGACGTCAAGCTGCGCGCCAACTTCCAGATCCAGGTCCTGACCAGCCTGTTCTTCCGCAACAAGGGCGCTTACGTCGTCGGCAAGATCATCAACGGCTTCAACGAAGTGCCTTTTGCGCTGCCGGTGCTGCACAACAAGGCGGGCAAGCTGGTCATAGACGCGGCCTTGTTCGGCGAGGATGACCTGCTGATCCTCTTCAGCTTCGCCCGCGCCTACTTCATGGTCGACATGGGCATACCCTCGGCCTATGTGCAGTTTCTGCGCAGCATGATGCCGCACATGCCGCGCGCCGAAATCTACAACGCGCTCGGCCTGGCCAAACAGGGCAAGACGCTTTTCTACCGCGACTTCCTGTACCACCTGCGGCATTCCACCGACAAGTTCCGCATCGCACCCGGCATCAAGGGCATGGTCATGCTGGTGTTCGACCTGCCGTCCTTTCCCTACGTCTTCAAGGTCATCAAGGACTACTACCCGCCGCAGAAAGACACCACGCGCGAGCAGATCAAGGGCAAGTACCTGCTGGTCAAGCAGCACGACCGCGTCGGCCGCATGGCCGACACCCAGGAATACAGCGAGGTCGCCTTCCCGCGCGACCGCTTCGACGACGAGCTCATCGCCGAAATCGAAAAGTTCGCGCCCAGCCAGCTCGAGATCAGCGACCGCGACGGCGACGGCCAGACCGAAGTCATCATCAAGCACGTCTACATCGAGCGCCGCATGATCCCGCTCAACATCTACCTGCAGGAAGCCTTCGACGCCGGCGTCAACGAGCCCGCCGCCAAGGACCAGATAGAGCGCGCCGTCGTCGAGTACGGCAACGCCATCAAGGACCTGGTCGCCGCCAACATCTTTCCCGGCGACATGCTCTGGAAAAACTTCGGCATCACGCGCCACGGCAAGGTCGTGTTCTACGACTACGACGAGATCGAATACATCACCGACTGCAACTTCCGCAAGGTGCCCGAGGCCCGCACCGAGGAAGAAGAGATGAGCGGCGAGGTCTGGTACTCCGTCGGCCCCAAGGACGTGTTCCCCGAAACCTTCGAGCCTTTTTTGCTCGGCAACGACGCGGTGCGCGAGGTCTTCATGAAGCACCACGCCAACCTGCTGGACGCCGATTTCTGGCAGAAACACCAGGCCCGCATCCAGGCCGGCCATGTGCACGACGTGTTTCCCTACGAGCGCGAAAAGCGCTTCAGCGCGCTGCACAGCCCCGGCGCTCCCCACGATGAGGTGCTGACGCAACTGCCGCCCGAACCGGTGTTGACGGGCCTCAGCGGCTTGACCCCTTGAGGCGGGGGCTGGCGGCAGAACATCACAACGAGACAGGAAGGAAATGACCGTGACAACTCCCCTTATCAGGACCTGGACGCTTTTTGCGGCGCTGGCTTTTTTCTGTGGTCTTGCCTTCTCGCAAGACATCTCGCTGCTGCCCAAATACGGCAACCTGCAGAAGACTGAACAACAGAAGGCGGCGGACGCCGCATTCCTGGTCGAGGTTGACGCTCGCTACCCGGGTGACAGGCCGAAGGCGGCGAAAGATGTTGCGGAACGGGGCTGGCAGTTTTTGCGCCAGGGCAACCCGGAAAATGCCATGCGGCGTTTCAACCAGGCCTGGATGATCGACCCGAAAAGCGTTTCCGCCTTGTGGGGCATGGCGGCAGCTTCCGCCAGCAGCGACCAGGGCCTTCTTGCTTCACTGGGCCTGTTTGCCGAAGTTGAAAAACTGGCGCCCGGCGACATCGATCTTGCCGTCGATTACGCCAGGACGATTGGAATAGCGGCGGGCGTGGTGGGCAATCCAACCCTGATGGCCGAGGCTGTCAGGCGTTATGAAGCCATCTACCAAAAAGCCCCGAACCATACGCTGAACCTGCAGAACTGGGCGATTGCCGACTACACCAGCGGCAACTACGCCATGGCCTGGAAGCGTTTGAAACTCGCCGAGGCCACGCCGCAGCGAGCCGATATCGACCCGAATTTCGTCAAGGCGCTGGAGGCAAAAATGCCGCGGCCCACCCCCTAAGCTGAACCACTGAAAGGAAACTCGACATGTCCAACCCCAACCAAGACCCCATCGTCATCCTCGGCGCGGCCCGCACCCCCATGGGCGGCTTCCAGGGCGACTTCAGCAGCCTCTCGGCCCACGACCTCGGTGGCGCCGCCATCAAGGCCGCCATTGAACGCTCGGGCATCGCGGCCGGCAAGGTCGATGAAGTGCTGTTCGGCAACTGCCTGATGGCCGGCCAGGGCCAGGCCCCTGCGCGCCAGGCCGGCTTCAAGGGCGGCCTGCCCGCCAGCGTCGGCGCCGTCACTCTGTCCAAGATGTGCGGCTCCGGCATGGAAGCCACCATGCTCGCGCACGACCAGCTCGTCGCCGGCAGCCGCGACGTCATGGTTTCGGGTGGCATGGAAAGCATGACCAACGCGCCGCACCTGTTGCTCAAGGGCCGCAGCGGCATCCGTATCGGCCACGACCGCATCTTTGACCACATGATGCTCGACGGGCTCGAAGACGCCTACGAACCCGGCCGCGCCATGGGCACCTTCGGCGAGCAGTGCGCCGACAAATACAAATTCACGCGCGAAGCGCAAGACGCCTTCGCCACCGCCAGCGTGCAGCGCGCCAAGGCCGCCACCGAGTCCGGCGCCTTCAAAGCCGAAATCACGCCCGTCACCGTCAAGGGCCGCGCCGGCGAGACCGTCATTTCGATTGACGAAGGCCCCGGCAAGGTCAAGCTCGACAAGATTCCCACGCTCAAGCCCGCCTTCAAGAAAGACGGCACCATCACGGCAGCCTCCAGCTCCTCCATCAACGACGGCGCCGCCGCCCTGGTGCTGGCCCGCGAATCCACGGCCAAGGAACTGGGCGCCAAGCCCATCGCCCGCATCGTCGGCCACGCTACCTTCTCGCAGGAACCCGAATGGTTCACCACCGCGCCGGTGGGCGCCGTCAACAAGCTGCTCAAGAAAATCGGCTGGAGCGTGAAAGACGTGGACCTCTGGGAAGTCAACGAAGCCTTCGCCGTCGTGCCCATGGCCGCCATGAAAGAACTCGGCATCAGCCACGACATCGTCAACGTCAACGGCGGCGCCTGCGCGCTGGGCCACCCGATTGGCGCGTCCGGCGCCCGCATCCTTGTCACGCTGATCCATGCGCTCAAGGCTCGCGGCCTCAAGAAGGGCGTCGCCACCTTGTGCATAGGCGGCGGTGAAGGCACGGCCATGGCGATCGAGCTGGTATGAGCGAGGCCGGCCCGGCGCTCTCGGCCGCTGAGCTCGCGCAGCGCATAGACGGCTTCTGGCTGCGCTTTCGTGAGGGTGAGGCGGCGCTGGTCCGCAAGCCGGTGCGCGAGCAGGTGGAAGAAATCAACGAGGTGCTGGAAGCCTGCCTGGACGGGCTGGCCCTCGAGATGTCGGCTGACGACGGCGACCAGCAGGTCGAACTGATCGCCACGGCGCACGGCAACGCCGACAACTTTCCGCTGCTGCTGGATTTCGTCAAGCGCGCGCCACCGCTCAAGCACTACACCCTCAGCGCCTTTCGGGCCCGCACCGAGAGCCCGGACTTTCCCATGCGCATGGACGACTTCGAACTGGCAACCTCCGACGTGCTGATCGGCCATCTTGCCGATGAAGGCCGGGTTGGCATGGAAGTCATGTTCGCGCGGGAACTGCCCAGCGACATGCAGGACCATGCGCGCAACATGGCGTTCATCATGCTCGACCATGTGCTCGGCGAGTACGACTTCGCGGTCAAGGTGGGTTTTGTGGATTTCGTCGACGGGTTTTCGGACGAAGTGAGCGCCTCCACCCCGCTCGACAAGTTCGGCCCGGTGCTCGACAGCTTCTGGACGAATGAGCTGGGGCATACGGGCTTGTTCCCGAGCGGCGAACACCGGTGGTCGGTCATGACGGTCGTCTTTGGCGGTGGCGAGGATGGCGACAGCGACAGCGAAGAAGCCGGCGAAGAGGACGAAGGGGGCGACAAGGCGATCGTGGCCGTCAACCAGAGCGCCAATGCGGTGGCGGCACGGCCGGACCTGGGCCATACGATCGAGCTGCGCCTGCCCGTGGAAGACCATGCCGCGCTGGACCGCGCCCGTGAACTCCAGGAGCAGATCGCCACCCGGCTGGAGCTTCAACATGCCGGCATCCTGTCCCACACCGTGGTCAGGAACGGCCGGCGCCTGGCCAACTACTATGTGGGTGACCTGCCTGCCGCGCTCGGCGTGGTGGACGCCAGCCTGCACGGCGCATCGTTCACCGGTGCTGAATTGACTCATGCCTTCGACCCTTCGTGGTCGAAATACTTCAATTTCGCGGGCTAGCCATGAAAGTCCTCGTCATAGGCGCCTCCCGCGGCATAGGGCTTGAGTTCGTTCGCCAGTACCTGGCCGAGGGCGCGCAAGTCATGGCCACCGCGCGCGACGACGAGGGCCTGCAGCGCCTCAAGGGCCTGGGCGCCAAGGCCTTGCGGCTGGACGTGGCCCAGCCCGCCAGCATCAGCGGCCTGGCCTGGCTGCTCGACGGCATGGAGATCGACATCGCCCTCTATGTGGCCGGCGTGTTTCCGCAGGGCGATGCCTTGACCCCTCCGACGCGCGAAGTCTTTGACCAGGCCATGCACACCAACGTGCTGGGTGCCATGCAGGCCATCCCGCAGGTCGCGCCCCTGGTCGAAGCGGCGCGTAGCGGCAAAGGCCGTTTTGCTTTCATCAGCAGCGGCATGGCCAAGATAGGCGGCGTGGAGAACAGCCGCGGCTGGGTCTACCGCGTGAGCAAAGCCGCGCTGAATATGGCCGTGGCCTCCGCCCAGCACGACTACCCCAAGGCCATCATGGTCGCCATGTCGCCCGGCTGGGTCCAGACCGATATGGGCGGCAGCGGCGCGCCGCTCACCACGGCCCAAAGCGTCACGGCCATGCGCGCCGCGCTGGCCGGGCTGGGGCCCGAGCACAAGGGCGCGTTTCTCGATTACGACGGCAGCCGCTTCGGCAGCTGGTAGGCCGCACGCGGCCCGTCTTTTTTTTCGTTCCCACATTCACCGCAAGGCACAACATGCTGCTCAACCAGGACCAGGAAATGATCCGCGACGCCGTCCGCGCGTTCGCGCAGGAAGAGCTCTGGCCCCATGCCGCGCGCTGGGACAAGGAACATCACTTCCCCGTCGAGGCGCACAAAGGCCTGGCCGCGCTGGGCGCCTACGGCATCTGCGTGCCCGAGGAGTTCGGCGGCGCCAACCTTGACTACCTCACGCTCGCGCTGGTGCTCGAAGAAATCGCCGCCGGCGACGGCGGCACCAGCACTGCCATCAGCGTGACCAACTGTCCCGTCAACGCCATCCTCATGCGCTACGGCAACGCGCAGCAGAAAAAGCAGTGGCTGACAAAGCTCGCGCAAGGCGAGATGCTGGGCGTCTTCTGCCTGACCGAGCCGCACGTGGGCAGCGATGCATCTTCGCTGCGCACCACGGCGGTGAAAGAGGGCGATGAATACGTGCTCAACGGCGTCAAGCAGTTCATCACCAGCGGCAAGAACGGCCACGCCGCCATCGTCATCGCCGTGACCGACAAAGGCGCCGGCAAAAAAGGCATGAGCGCCTTCATCGTGCCCACCAGCGCGCCAGGTTATGTGGTGGCGCGGCTGGAAGACAAGCTGGGCCAGCATTCCAGCGACACCGCGCAAATCAATTTTGACAACTGCCGCATCCCGGCCGAGAACCTGATCGGCAGCGAGGGCGAGGGTTACAAGATCGCCCTGGGCGCGCTCGAAGGCGGGCGCATCGGCATCGCCGCGCAAAGCGTGGGCATGGCGCGCAGTGCGTTTGAGTCGGCCCTGGCTTATGCCAAGGAACGCCAGAGCTTCGGCACCGCCATCTTCAACCACCAGGCCGTGGGTTTCCGCCTGGCAGATTGCGCGACGAAGATCGAGGCCGCGCGCCAGCTGATCTGGCACGCCGCCAGCCTGCGCGACGCCGGCCTGCCTTGCCTGAAGGAAGCCGCCATGGCCAAGCTCTTCGCCAGCGAAATGGCCGAACAGGTCTGCAGCGCCGCCATCCAGACCCTGGGCGGTTATGGCTATGTCAGCGACTTCCCGGTCGAACGCATTTACCGCGACGTGCGGGTCTGCCAGATCTACGAAGGCACTTCCGACGTGCAAAAAATCATCATTACCCGCGCCCTGGCCTGAGGAGAAACTAATGCCCATCACCAAAGGATTCCGCGCCCTGGTCGACGAGGCCATGGCCCAGGTCAAGACTTACAGCGTGGATGAAGTCAAAGCCAGGCTCAACGATCCCACAGTCCAGATCGTCGACATCCGCGACGTGCGTGAACTCACGGCCGGCACGGTCGTCGGCAGCTACCACGCACCGCGCGGCATGCTCGAGTTCTGGGTGGACCCGGCCTCGCCCTATCACAAGCCCCTGTTCGCCGACGAGGGCAAGGAGTTCATCCTGTTCTGCGGCGCCGGCTGGCGCAGCGCCCTGGCCACCAAGACCCTGCAGGACATGGGCATGGCCAACGTCGCCCACATAGCCGGCGGTTATGCCGAATGGGTCAAGCAGGGCGCGCCCACTGAAACGCTCGAAGACCGGGAAAAGCGCAAGGCCCGCGCCCACAGCTGCGGTTGATGCCGAATCCGCTGCTGTCCCAGCCACTCGCCTCACAAGCCTGCCCCTGCGGCCGCCAGGCCGGCAAGCGCGCGCGGGCGTATGCCCAATGCTGCGGCCGCTACCTCGACCACTTCGACACCATTCCCGCCCCAGACGCCGAGTCGCTGATGCGCTCGCGCTACACCGCTTTTGTGTCCGAGCGTGCCGACTACCTGCTCGCCACCTGGCACGCCAGCCACAGGCCCGCGTCGATAGATTTCGACCCCGGCGTCAAATGGCTGGGCCTCGAAGTGCGCAGCCATCGCCAGGTCGACGCCACGAACGCTGAGGTCGAATTTGTCGCGCGCCAGAAATCACCAGCCGGCCCCGCCGTGCGCTTGCACGAGCGCAGCCGCTTCGTGCACGAAGCCGGCCGTTGGTACTATGTGGACGGCGATATCCAATAAGCCAACAAGCCAATAAGGGGCGGACACATGTTCAACCAGACCGTGCGCGGCATGTACTGCTTGCGCTGCAGCAGCCGCAAGGTGGTTCGCGGGAATTTCGAAGCCGAGCGTTTTTATCCCCTGCGCGGCCTGCTGCGCTCGCTGCTCGGCAAACCCGTTCTTTTGCAAAACGAACATGCGCATGCCTGCATGGACTGCGGCCTGGCCTGGAACGAGGTCGACCCCGCGGATCTGCGCAAGAACCTGCGCAGCTATGGCCTGTCGCCCCACAGCACCGGCGTGATGGATGCGGTGGACGGCGATTCGCCGGATATCCGCCTGTGACAGGGCCTGCGAAGCCCTGGGGGCGCCGCGCCGCCGGAGTGTTGGCGCTTGTTGCCATGCTCCTGCTGGGCACCTGGACTGTCATCATCGAACCGCGCTGGGTCGCCCATCGCGAGATCAGCGAAACCGTCCCCCACTGGCAAGGCCCGCCCGGCCTCAGGGTCGCCGTCGCGTCCGACTGGCATTTCAGCAAACGCCCTTTGTGGCGCGTCATGACACTGGAGCGCGCACTCGCCATCGTGGCCGAGATCAACGCCGCCCAGCCCGACGTCATCCTGCTGCCCGGCGACTTTCTTGCCGACCGCGATTACAAACCCGAAATCGCCGCCACGCCCGAAGACGAAATCGCCCAGGTGCTGGGCGGGCTCAAGGCCAGGTTGGGTGTCTATGCCGTCATGGGCAACCACGACTGGTGGCACGACGGCGCGAAATTCACCGCCGCCTTCCAGCGCGCCGGCATCCAGGTGCTTGAGAACGACGCCGTGCCCCTGCCCGGCACCGTCCTGTGGGTGGCCGGTGTGGGCGACGACGACACTGGCCATTCCGACCCGGTGCGCGCCATGGCCAAGGTGCCCAAGGGCGCGCAGGCGCTGGTCTTCATGCACGAGCCGGCCAGCCTGTTCGACCTGCCGCCGGTGCGCGGCCTCGTCGTAGCCGGCCACACCCATGGCGGCCAGGTCAGCATTCCTTTCTACGGCCCGCCCGTGGTGCCCGGCGCCGGCCCCCGCGCCTGGGCTTATGGCTGGGTGGCGCACGGCGACAATCGCATGTACATCACCAGCGGGCTCGGCGTCAGCATCCTGCCGGTGCGTTTTAATATGCGGCCTGAATGGGTGATGTTCACGCTCGCCGCCCCGGCAAAACCTGAACTGGACATGAAAGCGGAACCATGAGATTTGACGCGGTGTTATTCGACTGTGACGGCGTGCTGGTCGACAGCGAACCCATTACCAACGGCGTGTTGCGCGACATGCTCGAAGAGCGCGGCTGGAAACTCAGCTCCGCCGAATGCATGCGCATCTTTGTCGGCAAGGCCGTCAAGGACGAAGCCGCGCTGATCGCCGCCAACACCGGCAGCCCCCTTACCGAAGACTGGATGGTCCAGTTCCGCGAACGCCGCAACACCGGCCTGATGCGCGACCTCAAAGCCATCACCGGCGCCGTCGACGCCATCGCCAAGGTCCACGCGCTCTACCAGGGCCGCATCGCCTGCGCCTCGGGCGCCGACCGCTTCAAGGTCGAACTGCAGCTCGAGAAATGCGGGTTCATGCCCTTCTTCAAGGGCCGCATTTTCAGCGGGCACGAGCTGCCGCGCTCCAAACCCTTCCCCGACGTTTACCTGGCCGCCGCCGCGGCCCTGGGCGTGGACCCCAAACGCTGCGCCGTGGTTGAAGACACCGTCACCGGCGTCACCGCAGGCGTCGCGGCCGGCTGCACCGTCTTCGGCTACAGCCCGCCCGAAATGGGCCATGACGCGCCCGGTGCACTCAAGGCCAGCGGCGCGACACATGTTTTTACCGACATGGCCGACCTGGCGGCTTTACTGAGTTGATGGGCTGAGAATCTGTTTCAGGATTATTTTTAGCCGGCATGTCGATTCCGGCCCGCCCCGTTCGTCGTAGAGGTGTCAGCAAGCAAAAACCTCCATCACCGAAAGGAAACCCCATGAAATACCTCTGCCTCGCCAACTACAAACCCGCCGACATGGCTGCCCTGTCGCCGGCCGACCGCAAGGCGCTGGTCAGCCAGTGCCCCGCCAAGGATGCCGAACTCAAGGCCACCGGGCACCTGCGCCTGAGCGCTTCGCTGGACGGGCCCGCCATACGCCTGCAGCCGCGCGGCGGCAAGACCACGGTGGCCGACGGCCCCTTTGCCGAGGCAAAAGAGCTGGTCGGCGGCTTTTTCATCATCGAAGCCGACAGCCGGGACGAAGCCGTACGCATCGCCTCGCTGCACCCGGCCGCCACGCTGGGCGAAGACGTGGGCTGGAACATCGATATCCACCCCATCGGTTTTTTTGAGCAGTACGCCGGCAAGGCCTGAGCCTCGCTGCCGGAACGGCCGGACGGCCTGCTACAGGCTTCGCCCGTTGCCGGGGCCTGCCGGACGCCGCAGGCCCCGCATCGAGGCCGTATCCACCAATCTGAGCGGCTGCGCTAAAGCGACTCAAGGCGTCAGGTGATGGAAAGAGGCTTCACCTGGATCTCTTCCTGCGCAGTCCGTCCACATGCTGAATATTCATCAAGGACTCTCGCAGCGCGAGGGGCCTGGTTTTCAAGCAGGCGCTCGCCATCAGCACGCAAAGTCGATGCCCCCGTGATCGAGACCGCGCTCGGCCGCGCATCGAATCCTTTTGCATTCTGACTATCCAGCATCACAGGCAGCGCAGATGTGGACATCCGGTCACAACATTGTCCGCGTGCGGAATGTGTTTGTGCGAAAGGTCGGGAGCACACAGTTTTAGGCCCAAGAATGGCCCCAGAGAGGCAGAACCGCATCGCACAACTGCCCGCCGCTCTGGGATCCATGTTCTTAATCTCAAAGGTTTTTATGAAGCGCTCTCTCCAACAAAAGGGTTTCACCTTGATCGAGCTGATGATCGTCGTGGCGATCATTGGCATTCTGGCTGCGGTGGCCTTGCCGGCTTATCAGGACTATATGGTCAAGGCTCGTGTATCCGAAGGCTTGGTCCTTGCATCCGACGCGAAGCTCGTCGTCGCCGAAAACGCATCAAACGGCTCGCCGTTCGCGACAGGGTTTGTTGCGCCCACCGCGACCAACAATGTTACGGGTATAGCCATCGGAGCGACCGGCGCTATTACGATCACTTATGCGGCAAGGGCTGGCAACGGCACAATACTTCTGATTCCTTTCACGGGAACTGTGGCCGCACCCGTCGCGCTGACGTCGGGCACGATCCCGCCAACCCAAGTCAACTGGATATGTAAGGCGGCAGGGGCCGCCGTTTTTCTGGGAACCAATCCTGGTACGGTGATGGCGAGACATGCGCCGGCCGACTGCCGGGTGTAAATCGAACACGGGCGTTCGGCGCCCTGCTCCCAGAGGCGCCAAGGGCGCCTCTTTTTATTTGCAGACACGCGTCTAAAGAGAAGGCAGTCATTTGTGGCGCAACAGGTCCGGTAAGCCGGGTTTTAAACTCGTGGCGGCCGTGTTGCACCTACGCGGCGCATTGGAGTCCGGGACGAGGCCTGAGGGGTTCCACCTTAGAAGTCGTTGCGGCATTGTCAAAAAATCTCATCCTGCTAAGCTGGCTCCCCCGACTTTTCAACAAAGATTGCGAGACAACCATGCCCGGACTCCTTCCCAACGTTGACCCCGACGGCCTGCTCGAATTCTCCGTCGTCTACACCGACCGCGCGCTCAACCACATGTCGCGCAGCTTCCAGGGCGTGATGAGCGACATCTCCGCCATCCTCAAAGAGGTCTACCACGCGCATTCGGTCGCGCTGGTGCCCGGCAGCGGCACCTACGGCATGGAGGCCGTCGCCCGCCAGTTCGCCGCCGGCAAACATGTCATGGTGGTGCGAAACGGCTGGTTCAGCTACCGCTGGACGCAGATTTTTGAGATGGGCAACATCCCCGCCTCGCACACCGTGCTCAAGGCCCGCAAGACAGCCGCCGGCGCCCAGGCGCCATGGGTGCCCGCACCGGTGGCAGACGTCGTTGCCGCCATCGCCAAAGAAAAGCCCGCCCTGGTCTTTGCCCCGCACGTCGAAACCGCCTCCGGCATGATGCTGCCCGACAGCTACCTCCAAGCCGTCGCCGCCGCCGTGCATGCGGTGGGCGGTCTGTTTGTGCTCGACTGCATCGCCTCCGGCGCCATGTGGGTCGACATGAAAGCCACCGGCGTCGACGTGCTGATCTCCGCCCCGCAAAAAGGCTGGAGCAGCTCACCCTGCTGCGCCATGGTCATGCTCAGCGAACGCGCCCGCACCGTGATTGAAACCACCCAGAGCTCGAGCTTCGCCTGCGACCTGAAGAAGTGGCTCCAAATCATGGAAACCTACGAAAACGGCGGCCACGCCTATCACGCGACGCTGCCGACAGACGCCCTCACACGCCTGCGCGCCACCATGAAGGAGACGCAAGCGTATGGTTTTGCGAAAGTGAAAGCCGARCAGCAGGAACTGGGCAGCAAGGTGCGCGCCCTGTTCGAAAGCCGCGGCCTGCCCAGCGTAGCCGCCGAGGGCTTCAAGGCGCCAGGCGTGGTCGTCAGCTACACCACCGATCCCGACATCCAGTCAGGCAAGAAGTTTTTGAATGAGGGGCTGCAAACCGCCGCCGGCGTACCGTTGCAGTGCGACGAGGGCGCGGACTTCAAGACTTTCCGCGTGGGGCTGTTTGGGCTGGAGAAGTGGCATAACGTGGATCGGACCGTGGCGAGTTTGGCGGGGGCTTTGGAGCGGATTGGGGTGAGTTCGGTTGTGGCTGAGACCGTTGCGGGCTGATCATTTCATGGAAAAATTTAAATATAAGTATGACGATCTTTTTAATCCAGTACTTCAAGCTCTGCATCAATTAGATGGTTCCGGTTCGAACGATGAAATCGAAGAAAAACTCGTATCGATCCTCAATTTGAATAACGATCAAATAGAGGACATTCACAGGGGTAATACGACAAAGCTCTCGTACCGTGCTGCCTGGGCTAGAAATTATTTAAAACGTCTCGGCCTAATTGAGAACTCTGCTCGCGCCGTTTGGGTCTTAACGCCAGAGGGTCGTAGAACTAAGAATATTGATCGTGCGGAAGCAAAGCGAATAGTTCGAACTCTTTCAGGCGCTCGAAAACTGGACGACGTTGATCAGCGCGATGGTGCTGATGTCACTGGTGAAATCGCCGAAATTAGCTGGGCCGATGAGCTCGTCGAGGTGTTAAAGAAGTTGGAGCCCGCTGCATTTGAGCGACTCAGCCAACGTCTCTTACGAGAGTTGGGTTTTAACAATGTTGAAGTTACCGGAAAGAGCGGGGATGGTGGAATAGACGGGGTCGGCGTCATCAAACTTGGTGGAGTTCTTTCTTTTCACGTTGTCTTCCAATGCAAGCGCTATGCCGGTACTGTTTCTTCTGCTGCAATTAGAGATTTTCGAGGGGCCATGATTGGACGCGCAGACAAAGGCTTGTTGATCACGACAGGAACGTTTTCTCGGGACGCTAGACAAGAGGCGCAAAGGGATGGAGCCCCTCCGATTGATCTAATAGACGGTAACTCTATGGCGGAGAATCTGAAAAACCTAGGATTGGGCGTAAAAATCGAGCTGATTGAGAACGTCACTGTTAATCATGAGTGGTTCATCGGCATCTGAATGTCCTCAGGCAATCTATTGCTGAAAAAATTCTTGTAGCTTCGCACCTTTAGGCATACTTGTTTAAAAGTGCCGAACGAGCGCGAACCTCTGGAGCGATTGTGTACAAGATATTCTCAGTACCTGAAGATGCTGCGGAACTCCCTGAGCAGCTTGGAACGAAGTACAAATTTTGGTTTCATGACCCTCACTTTGAGCCCAATCACGGATTGACCCTCTTTAAAGAAGGGCGACCCGAGACGGGAGAAAACTGGGCAGAGAAAGTGGCCTGCGAACTCGCGGAGTTAATAGGAGTTCCACGCGCACAATATGAGTTTGCTACCTTTAAGAGCATGCAGGGCGTTCTTTCAAGAGCCTTAATTGATTTCACAACCGGTGCGCGCTTGATTCACGGCAATGAGGTTTTGTCGTCTTACTCAACTGGATATGGGACACATGAGGTCAAGCCCTATCAGCGGCGGGAGCACACTCTGCGGCGAGTTCTTGGATACTTCAGAGCCAGTGCGGAGTCCGTCGGCATTCCATTTGGATTTGCGAAGGACGGATCTATTCAGACATCTTTGGATGTGTTTATTGGGTATGTCATGTTTGATGCATGGATAGCCAATCAGGATAGACATGATCAAAACTGGGGGCTTCTGAGAACAGCGGATGGTAATAACTTCCTGGCACCGACCTACGATCATGGTTCAAGCATGGGAAGGAATGAACGAGATGAAAAGCGCTCACTCATGTTAAACACAAGGGATAGGGGGCAGCATATAAGTCACTATGTGACTACTGCGAGGTCTTCCTTTTATCCTCATACGTCAACGGGCAAGATAAGGTCTCTTTCTACTTTGGATGCATTTATTCAAGCTGCGAGGCAAAACCCGACGGCAGCGAATGGTTGGCGACATCGTCTTTCCAATGTAAAGCCGGATGACATTGTTGGAATATTTGAAAGAATCCCAGAACATTTGATGACACGCGTGGCACGAGAATTTACGATTGAATTGCTGAATTTGAATCAGCATCGAATCCTGAAAAGTGAGATTTAGAAATGGATAGTTTGTACGTGGGCTGGCAAAACGAGGACACCCGTGAGTGGGTGCCGGTCGCCAAACTTAGCAAGAGTGAAGATGCATACACCTTGCAGTACACGCGCGGAGCCAAACGATCTAAGAGTTTTGTCGGTCTTGGGCGTATGGGCGATCTTGATAAAACATACTTATCCAAGGAGTTATTTCCTTTCTTTAAAAACAGGTTAATTAGCAGGTCGCGACCTGAATATTCAGACTATCTGCGGTGGCTCGGTCTGCAAAGTTTGGATGATGATCCGATGACTATGCTTGCGGTAACGGGGGGGGTGCGTGCGACCGATTCGCTAGAACTGATTCCTTCACCAAGACAGGACGGCGATAGGTTGGTGATGGACTTCTTTCCTAGAGGTGTTAATTATTTGCCTGGGGATGTCCTAAAGATCATTGATCGCTTGGCCGCTGGCACACGGCTGTATCTGATGAAGGATGTTCAGAATGAGCATGATCTCAACGCGTTCGCTTTGAGAATTGACGAGCCAAGGGTAATGATTGGATACTTCGCGCGCTATTACTGCCGTGGGCTTAGTCGATTGCTTGAGCAGCACGGCAGCGATGTGCGGGTTCACATTAAGCAGGTAAACGAGGACGCCCCGACGGGAATGCGATTCTTATGTACGCTATCTGCCAGCTCGAGTGTCGCTTCTTTTTTTCTGGAAGCCGAAGATGATTTCTTGCCTTGGAGTGCCGATGACGTGGATAGTGCGAATAAGTCGGCAATTAGGCGCGCGGTTCAGGCACTAAAGGATAGTTAATTACCCATCCGCTACTGCAGGGGCGGTGAATGCTCCATTTTTTCTTACTTTCAAGGCTGTCGTATCCCAGAATCCTTAGGAAGAATCGCCGGTCTTCTTTCAAGAACGGAGCGGAAGGCGATCCTATTCGACGAACTGCTTTCAAATCGAAATTTCCACTGCTCGAGGGCCAAAGCCGGTCCCGGGATGCGGCGTGATATCCAATTCGAGGGTGGTATACCGCTTGGGAACACGCTTGACTTTTTCGGGGGCTGGGCAATCGTCGCGTTTAGCTGGAATCAACGAGCTAATAAGTGGAGTGTCGATACCGTAAAACTGACGACGGATCTGGTTGCCGATTATTTCTCCCAAGACGGGGGGTACCGCGTTACCTATTTGTGTCTGTAAGTCCCTGTAGTTTCCCTCCCATATGTGCCCAGCGGGAAAAGTCTGAAGCGCCGCAAGCTCTGCTATTGAAAGCCGCCGATTGGCCCAATGGAATGGGCCGGTTGCTGGGCCTGGGCTTGCTTGAATAGTCCATGATGGGAGGTTCTTTGCCAGTTTCAGAAGAAAAGTCCAATAGCGTCTTCGCCAGCCGAACAGTGCTTGCCCGCCTCCTCTTTCTGTGTGCCAAAGATAGTTATTTCCCTCTGGAATCGAAGGAAGTAATCCGGCCCACTTGCCAGTCATGTCGAGTGCTGGCGCATACGCAGCATCCGCAAGGTGACCGATAGCATCCCATGCTGTGCGCCAAGTTGTATCGTTTGAAGTTGCAATGTCAGGGGAGAAATGAGTGGGCGTCGGTTGCTTGAAGTTTTTCCCGCTTCGCTCGGCAATCAAGAATATTCTCTCTCTGCTCTGTGGTGCGCCGAAGTCGACCGCGTTTATGCGAATGATGTTGGGTCGATACTTAGCTCCGCTCTGCGCATTGATTTCCTTAAGTCGTCGTTGTACAAAAGAAGCTCCCGCATAGCGTCCCTTTGTTGCGAAACCTACAACGTTCTCTAATACGAAAACCTCCGGGAGAAAATGTTCTACTGCATCAAGCATTGCATGCAATGTGCGAGCACGCGGATCCCGCAGTCGTAAACTTTTCCCATCGTTCCATAGTGCGGCTTTTGAGAAGGGCTGGCAGGGAGGGCCACCAAACAACAAGCCAACATCTCCTTCATCCAGGCCAGATTGCTCAGAGATTTCTGTCATTGACAACGAGTGAATGTCAGCTGGCTCTGCCAATATCACCGCAGGTTGATTTAGGCGGAGCGTATGTCTCGCAGTCGTGTCGAGCTCGATGCAAAGCTTTGATCGAAATCCAGCTTGATTTAAGCCGATATCCAGCCCCCCAGCTCCAGTGAACAGTGAAAGTGAGGGGATCCAGGGCTTGGCCTTCTTATTTGTTTTAATTTCCACCAATTCAATGTCCTACTGATGCGAGGCTCGTTACCTGCCTTGGGGCGTAAATAGTTAATTTGTGACCTTCAATCTCGAAGGTACTGAGCACCTCACTGCACAGCTCTCGAAGAGACTTCCATAGCATCGCAGATTGATAGTTTTCTAGATCTGCCGGCACGTTATCCAGCAGTGACTTTGCACAAACGACTATGAGGCGTTCTTGTGTGCGGGAAAAGGCCACGTTTGCTCGGTTCAAGTCTAGGATAAACGAAGCATGTCGGGTTATGGAGGATGTGTCGCTCGCAGTGGCGGAAACGATGACAATTGGGCATTCACCCCCTTGCATTTTTTCCACCGTATCAATTCTCCTGATCTCGGGTCTGTTTGCTAGTCTAGTTCGCAACAAGCCTCGCTGGGCTCTGTGAGGTGTCATGACGACGACACTGTCGTCAGCGAACTCCTGCCTACTATCTAAAATCTGTTCAATGATCTCCACCTCCAGCGGATTCGCCTTGGCCGAGCTATCTTCATTGTGAACCACAAGGTGTAGCCGCGCATCGCCGGACCAGATGGCGTTCCACGGGGAGTGGTCATTTTTTTGATCTGATTGAACCAGTCGACCACCACCACCCTGTAAAGAAATCTTGTCTTTTGCATAGACTGGACTGATCAGATGTCTAACGATATCGGGTAGGCGAAACGTGAAGTTAAGTGATGACATAGTGACTTGAGAGTCCGAAGTTGGTCTCCCTTCTTTTATGCTTCGCACCGCCTCATATGCGCTTACGTAGGGTTGGTAGACAGTCACTGGATAACGATCCTCCTCCTCCCAATTGTGAGAAACAATCGGAGCTAGCTGCCGGTGATCTCCCGATAGCATAATTTGTCCAAGCGGGCTAACGACGGTGGTTAGTGAGAGAAAGTGTGCGAGCACCATCATGCTCGCTTCATCCACCACGAGGAGGCGGCATTGAAATGCGCCGACTGTTCTTCCGAAGGCTGCACTCTCATCCAAATTCTTCGCAAGTTTTAGTATGGCCGTAGTAGTCCCGCCCAAAATGACCACACCTTGTTTCCGAGCTGCACCAAGAAGCCGAACTGCGCTTCCCGAATTTAGAGGGGTAATACCTGGGCTTGATTCCTCCTGCGGATCTACGCGAAACTGCGAAATTTTGCTAACTCGCTTGCCGACCTCCCCGAAACTTTTTGCTAGAACGGGCTGAAGACTTTTAATGCGCTCCATAAGTTCATCTACCGCTGTGTGAGTCTGAGCTGCGACTATTACGATGTCTTCAGTTTTGAGTTGAGTCCAGCAACGAGAAAGAATACTTATAGCGGTGGTTTGGGTTTTTCCTGTGCCTGGGGGGCCTTGAAGCAATTGAACTCGCGCGCCCCTTCCTGCTGAAATTGCGCGTTTCTGATCGGACGCAAGTTCATTCCCATCTGCCGTACGAAATGCACCGAGAATAGTTGCTAGATTTTGAGTTTCTACTGGATCCAGAGATGCGAAAGGCACCACTCTGGGGTTTGTAGTATCAAACCATTGGTAGGTATGGTGGGCCGGTATTTGGGTAAGCCTCGCATCAACTCTAGGGGCAACAAAATCTGTCACGCTGTCGTCTAGTGTCGCGAAGTCGAAGTAAAGGTCTCTCGCGGGACGACTCCCAACTACATACCTGCTCGCCTGGCCAGGGATTGGGCTTAGCCGCACCGTCCCGTTTTCCCAATCAATCTCCTCAACCCTACAAGTCGAACCACCACGTAGGAGTTGGGCTATGGTTTGCCCTTGTTCTGCATCGCCAGAGTGCGGTGAGAGGCGAACAAAGTCTGACCCGTTGTAAACATTTCTAAGATTATCTAGATCGGTCGAGTATGTGTTGGTATCAATCACGGCATTTAGTTTGGTTCCGTCATGATTCGCGTGAACGTTACGTAGGGGCAATGTCGTACCTTTGGAAACTCGATCTGCTGCGGGTACAAGGTGTGTAGCAAGCCATTCTGCTAGTTTGATGTGATAGTCCAATCGGAGAAAATCTAAAGCTGCCTCCGCAGGTGTAGTGATGCCTAAGGTGAACTGGCGCAGTTTGCCAATATCCAATTTTGGCTTGTTGATCTCGGGGTTTTCTGGAATAAACCACTCGATCCATCTCATCGCGTGAACGCGGGCTGAGAGCAGATTCTCTAGGTAATTTGGTTGAGCGGTCTCGTAATACCGTTGCAATTGATTCCGCTGCTGTGCATCTAACCCAGGTGTATCTGCAGGCGTTAACGTTCTCCAAGCTGCTCGCCAATAAGGTGCACTCAACGAATCGAAAAAGCGGCTTCGAATTTCGAAAGAGTGAGTGGATGCTGTGGTTTTTTTGTCTTTTGCCCATCCACCAGAAGCGTCTAAGTCGAGCTTAGTTTTAAAGTCAAAAATATCCTGCCGGAATAACCAGTCGAGCGGGACAGGTTCACGGTTGACGACTCTCGTCCAATGAAATCGCTGACCAAACCAAGTCAGGGAAGTAACAACCGAGAGGCCTCGGCCTGTCCATCCCAACGCCATACTTCTGTCGACATCTTCTCCCACGCTTGAGAAAATTAGCTGATCTATGGGCTCTCTGCATCCCATCAATTCTTGTAGGCTCCGCAGCATGCGCGTGTCAGCGCGTAGACATGCTTCCACAAGCTGCGACATCTCTGAGCGTGACCATACATAAATATGTATGGAGGCGCTTTTTCCGGGAGAGATTTCGGCGACCGCGTTTATGAGTGCATCAAAAAAACTTTGCAGCAGCTCGCCTTCTTGACCGGTTGCAACCTCGTGATTTGAGGACCATGGCGCGCCTCGAGTCCTAATTACGTCTCTGTAGTCTTGAAGTGGCCGCTGCTCATAGACTGGGCGTCCTGTTCCATCCACCTGATCGGTTTTTCTTCGCTCTGCAAGACCCGCTTCAGGGCGCCACCTGCCCTCGATTTCTGTGAATGGCGTTAGTAATTGCCAATCGCTTATCGTCACATGTGCAGCGAGAGAACCTATCCGGTTCTCTACGTAGTCGTAGTGCACGCCTAAGTACACGCGCACCAACTGATCGCCGTCAATTTCATACGCTGGGGCTTGACTGCGTACCTTCCACGGGAGTCGAGTAACCGGATAATCATCGGGATTTGCAGGACCTCCGGGCAATGTCGTAACTCTGGTACGGGCTAAAGCCTGCAATAAGCTTAGGTTTGCCGAGAACCCTAATGTGTTTCGGATATCTAGAGCTTGCTGAGAGTCGAGGCTTAGTTGCTCAAGGGCATACAGATCGTCGATTCCGTTTGCGCGAAGCACGCGAGCGGTTGATGGTTCGACACCAATAAGTTCCAAAGCTCTCGTTCTTCCCGCCTCTGGTAAGCAAACGACATTGAATTTGCAATGGTCGCACTTCGACTCTATGGCGTAAGAGAGCCTTTCGAGCTTGGCATCCAAGATGCCAGCAATTTGTCCGCCCGTTGCAAGTAGCCGGCGTACATCCGAGAACTCGACTTCTAACTCCAACGCGGGTAGCGAACGTACCGGCTGGATCTCCTCAGTTCCTTCGTCGATTCTTGCAACGACGGCTTCTAGCGAATATTCGTTAAGCTCGTGTCCGCCAACGACAATCTTGGCATTTGTTAGCCATTCGAACGCCAAGAGTAAGTAGGTCGCTGCTTGTATTCGTTGGTATGTCTTGTCTCTACGAGATGCTTTGCACTCCACAAACCTTAGACGAGGCTTTCCGTCGATCCATTCCAAGATTAAAAAGTCGATTCTGCCTATTACTTGAAAAGCGCCCAAGACACCGCTGATCTCAACTTCTCGCGCAAATATGGGTTGTTCTGGGGAAACGTCTTTCAAGGCGTTTAGGAACTCTGACCACGGCGTTTGAGGTTTTGTGGTGCCGGCGTCCCTTCTGCTTCTGAAGTCGGTTAAGTCAGCGAGGCCTGCTTGAACAAGATCCTGGTCTACTTCGTCTTCTCGCTGAGCGCCAGCAGCACGTAACACAGGATCAAGGGGGTTAAATAGTCGGGAGTAAAAAGGTAACGTACGTCTCAATGCCTGTTCGTCTTGTCCCAGCTTAAGGCGACGCGCACAAGAGTGATGGCGAACATATTCGCCAATATCGGTAACTCGTAGAGTGCGATTTGCGTTGTCCGACACCTTGTTCTCCCTGTTGTAGACGAACCATCCCGGGCGAAACAAGATGTTACGGCATCGCTGAGCTTAGCGGTGGGTACAAATGCCCGAACTGGCGCGGCGGCAAGGGAGCACACAAGTGATTAAGAAGGAGTGTGAATAGGGTGTTCAGCGCGCTAGCTCCCGTGCGCCGATGTGCGAAATTCCGACGGCGACAGGTCTACCCACTCCCTGAACGCCCCTGTAAAACCCTTCTCATTCCGAAACCCCGCAGCCTCAGCCACCTGCTTGATCGGCTTCGTCGTCCGCAGCAACAAGTCCTTGGCCTTCTCAAACCGCATCTCCTCCTTGAGCTGCTGCAGCGAAGCCCCTTCCTCCTAAAACTGTCGGTGCAGGACGTGTGGCGACATGTTCAGCACCTGTCGCACCCGCCACGCCTTTGTGTACCCACACCCCCTGTTGCTATCCCTTGCCCGGCCGCATATCCGGTGCCGGCGTGGTGGGGATGCCTTGGTCCAGCGCGGCCTGGTGCTGCGCCTGCAGGGCGCGCTGGAATGCCGGGCGTTGCTCCAGCTGCCGGTGGTAACGGCGGACCGCATCCGGGAATTGCGTTGCCAGGCCAAGGTGGCCGGCCAGCATGAGGGCGTAGTGGACGGACACATCGGCTGCGGTGAAGCGGCCGGCGCAGAGAAATTCCTGCTGTTGTTGCTGCAGGGCGGCGTCCATGGCTTTGAGCCGGGCGAGGAACCAGCGGCTGTAGTCTTCCGCGACCTGGGGCTGTTTGCGCTCTTCGGGTTCGAAGTGGGTGTAGCGCAGCACCAGGGTTTGCGGAAAGGTCAGGGTGGCTTCGCCCATGTGCAGCCAGTTCAGGTAAGCGCCGTGGGCCGGGTCTGCCGGCGGAACATCCAGCCGGCCGGGGCTGTGCCGTGCCGCAAGGTATTGGCATATCGCCGCGGATTCGGTCATGCGGGTGTCGCCGTCCACCAGCAGCGGCACGGTGCCCAGGGGGTTGTCCGCCAGGAATTCGCGGGCCAGCGCGCGCGGCGGAAAAGGCAGCATGCGCAGCGTGTAGGGCAAGCCCAGCTCTTCGAGCATCCACAAGGGGCGGAAGGAGCGGGCGCTGACGCAGTGGTGAAGGGTGATCATGCGCACAGTCTAGGATGCTACGCGTCACAAGTCCTGCCACGAAGGGGGCAAATCAGGCCAGTGGTGGCGGTTTTCCTTGCCGAAACTCCGCGGGTGACTGGCCGCTCCACTCCTTAAACGCCCGAATAAAACTCTTCTCGTTCCGGAACCCCGAAGCTTCGGCCACCTGCTTGATCGGCTTGGTCGTCCGCAGCAACAAGTCCTTGGCCTTCTCAAAGCGCACCTCGTCCTTGAGCTGCTGCAGCGAAGCCCCTTCCTCCTGAAGCTGGCGGTGCAGGGAGCGCGGCGACATGTTCAAGGCCGCCGCCAGGGTCTCCGCGGTATGGGAGGCGACGGCCGGGTTCGCCAGCGCCTGCCGCACCTGCTCCACCAGCAAACGATCCCGCCGGTACTGCAAGACCGTCAAGGGCAAGGCCCGCTGCAGCATCTGCTGCAAGGCTTTTTCATCACGCCGCAAAGGCAAAGCCAGGTAGCGCGCATCAAACCTTATCTCGGCCTGCGCGGCCTTGAACTGCAGGCCCGGGCCGGGGAACATCAGTGCATAGGCGTCCGCATGGGCCGGCGCTTCAAACGGGAAGCGCGCGCCCTGCAAGGGAATGCGTGAATCCACATACCAGCAGGCCAGGCCGTGGATATTGCGCAGCACGTGGACCAGGCCAAACTCGCCAACCTGACCGGGCCGCTTTTCTTCGACCGTGATCGCGGCCGTGTCGCCGCTGGTCGTTAAATGCAGGGTGATGTCATCGGCAATCAGCGCATGGTGGCGGCACCAGCGTTTGAGCGCCACGCCCAGATTCGGCGAGCTGATGGAGGCGCGGGCCAGCATGCCGTAGCTGCCCCAGGGCAGTTTGCGGCTGAAGGCGCCCAGGCCTTCGTCGTCGAGTTCCTGCATGGCGGCGCCTGAGAGCAACTCCATCTGGCGGGCGGTGATGTGGGCTGTGAGGTGTTTAAGCTGGCTTGGCGTGATCTGTGCCAGTTTCAGGGCCTGGTCCGGGCTTTGGCCGTGGCGTTTGTAGGCCGCGGCTATGCTTCTGGCAAAGGCCATGGGCGTGGCGGCGACGGGCGGGTTGGCGGGGCTGCGGGAGGGCATAGTGCGATTCTCGGTGCCGTTGGCAGGATTTGCAACCTYGTTGGCGGCCTGCCGGGGGCGGGTTTTCGCTAAGCTGGCTGTTTGGCGCTAAGGTAGGGCCGGTACGCCCGCCGGCGTCCTTTCAGCGCCCCCATCAGGAAAAAATCCATGTCCGCTCTTGAGACCCAGCTCAACGCCCGTTCCGCCGACTTCCAGGCCAATGCCGCCGCCATGCGCGCGCTGGTCGACGACCTCGGCGCCAAAGTCGCCAAGGCCGCCCACGGCGGCGGCGACACCGCGCGTGCGCGGCACACGGCGCGCGGCAAGCTGCTGCCGCGCGACAGGGTGCAGATGCTGCTGGACCCGGGCACGCCTTTCCTCGAACTCTCGCCGCTGGCCGCCTATGCGATGTACCCGGATCGCGACGGCACCGACAGCGCGCCCTGCGCGGGCGTGATCGCCGGCATAGGCCGCATCAGCGGCGTGGACTGCATGGTGGTCTGCAATGACGCGACGGTGAAGGGCGGCACCTATTACCCGATGACGGTCAAAAAGCATTTGCGCGCGCAAGAGATCGCGCAGCAGAACAACCTGCCTTGCGTCTATTTAGTCGATTCGGGCGGCGCCAACCTGCCCAACCAGGACGAGGTCTTCCCGGACCGCGACCATTTCGGCCGCATCTTTTTTAACCAGGCCAATATGAGCGCCGCGGGCATCGCGCAGATCGCGGTGGTCATGGGCAGCTGCACGGCGGGCGGCGCCTATGTGCCGGCCATGAGCGACGAGACCATCATCGTCAAGAACCAGGGCACCATCTTCCTGGGCGGCCCGCCGCTGGTGAAGGCKGCCATCGGCGAGATCGTCTCGGCCGAAGACCTGGGCGGTGGCGACGTGCACACACGGCTGTCGGGCGTGGCCGACCACCTGGCGCAGAACGACCCGCATGCGCTGGCCCTGGCGCGCCGCGCCGTGGCCAACCTCAATCGCCAGAAGCAGCCCCAGCAGGTGCTGCGCACGCCCGCACCGCCGCTCTACAGCCCTGAAGAGCTCTATGGCGTGATCCCGACCGACACACGCAAGCCCTATGACGTGCGCGAAATCATCGCGCGCATCGTCGACGGCAGCGAGTTCGCCGAGTTCAAGGCGCGCTACGGCACCACGCTGGTCTGCGGTTTTGCGCATGTCGAAGGCATGCCGGTGGGCATCATCGCCAACAACGGCATTTTGTTCAGCGAGTCGGCGCAGAAAGGCGCGCATTTCATCGAGCTGTGCTGCCAGCGCAAGATCCCGCTGGTGTTCCTGCAGAACATCACGGGCTTTATGGTCGGCAAAAAATACGAGGCCGAGGGCATCGCGCGCCACGGCGCCAAGATGGTGATGGCGGTGGCCACGGCCCAGGTGCCCAAGTTCACCATCATCATCGGCGGCAGTTACGGCGCCGGCAACTACGGCATGTGCGGCCGGGCCTATTCGCCGCGCTTTTTGTGGATGTGGCCGAATGCGCGCATCTGCGTGATGGGCGGCGAGCAGGCCGCCGGGGTGCTGGCCACGGTGAAGCGCGACGCGATCGAAGCCAAGGGCGGCCGGTGGAGCGCCGAGGAAGAGGCCGCCTTCAAGCAGCCGGTGCTGGACCAGTTCGGTCACCAGTCGCACCCCTATTACTCGAGTGCGYGGCTCTGGGATGACGGCGTGATAGACCCGGCGGATACGCGGCGCGTGCTGGCGCTGGGGCTCTCGGCCACCTTGAACCAGCCGATTCCGGATACGAAGTTCGGCGTGTTCCGCATGTAAATCCGGGTAAGCCACAAAGCCCGCCATGGACAACATCTACATCACCCCCGAGCACGAACTGCTGCGCGACCAGGTCGCGCGCTTCATCGCGCGCGAGGTTGAGCCCTATGCCGCTGCCTGGGAAGAAGAGGGCTGCGTGCCGCGCGAAGTGCTGCGCAAGATGGGCGATGCCGGCCTGCTGGGCCTGATGTATGAAGCGGAGTACGGCGGCGCCGAGGCCGACGCGCTGACCAACCTGGTGTTTGCCGAGGCGCTGTCACAGTCGACCTTTGGCGGCTTCATCATCACGGTGCTGGTGCACACCGACATGGCCAGCCCGCATTTGTTCCACGCGGGCAATGCGGCGCAGAAGGCGCGCTACATGCCGGACGTGATTGCGGGCCGGACGATCACCGCGGTCGGTATCACCGAACCCGGCGCGGGCTCGGACGTGGCCGGCATGCGCATGACGGCAAAGCGAGATGGCGATGACTGGGTGCTCAACGGCACCAAGATGTTCATCACCAACGGCGTACACGCCAACCTGTATTTCATCGCGGCCAAGACCGGCACGGCGCGCCACGATGTGTCTATGTTCATTGTCGAAAAAGGCACGCCGGGTTTTACGGTGGGCCGTGCACTCAAGAAGACCGGCTGGCTGTCCTCCGACACGGCCGAACTCGTCTTTGAGAACGTGCGCATCCCGGCCGGCAACCTGCTGGGCGAAGAGGGCAAGGGTTTTTATTCGGTCATGAAAAACTTCCAGACCGAACGCATCGCACTGGCGGCCATGGCGGTCGGCCATTGCACTCAGGCGCTGAAGATGACGCTGGACTACGTGCGCCAGCGCCAGGCCTTTGGTGCCACGCTGTGGGACAAACAGACCATACGTCAGCGCATCGCCATGCTGGACGCCAAGACCCGCGCGGCGCGCCAGTTCATGTACCACTGCGCCTGGGCCGTGACGCAGGGCCGCGACATCGTGCAGGAGGTCTCCATGTTGAAAGCGCTGACCGGCGAACTGGTCAACGAGGTATTACAGACCTGCCAGCAGTTCCACGGCGGCATGGGCTTTATCCGCGAGACAGCGATTGAGCGCCTGTGGCGCGACGCGCGCGTGCTGGGTATAGGCGGCGGCGCGACCGAAGTGATGCTCGAAGAAGTGGCCAAACGATATGACTGATACACACCGTTTTTCTCGAACCTTGTGGGCATCGGCCCTGCTGGGGATGCTGCTGTGCGCCGGCCTGGCTCCCGCGAGCGCGCAGGAGCCGGAACTCAGCGCTGCCCTGAATGAGTCTGTGTTCATGGTGTCCAAAAA
Source organism: Polaromonas sp. P1_G1 (assembly GCF_056405595.1). Taxonomy (NCBI): domain Bacteria; kingdom Pseudomonadati; phylum Pseudomonadota; class Betaproteobacteria; order Burkholderiales; family Comamonadaceae; genus Polaromonas; species Polaromonas sp. P1_G1. The sequence goes on along the minus strand of NZ_JBFUBU010000003.1, from coordinate 41,102 downwards.
AGCCATCATCGGCAGTACCGAACTGGAAACCACGCTCTACAAACCCGACGGCCCCGGGCCTTTCCCGGTGGTGGTCATCAACCACGGCAAGGCAATGGGGGACCCGCGCTTTCAGTCGCGATACCGGCCGGCCATCGCCGCGCGTTATTTTTTGCAGCGCGGTTACATGGTACTGGTGCCCATGCGTCAGGGTTTCTCCAAATCCAGCGGGGGCTACATAGGCGGCGGCTGCAATGTGGAGAGCAACGGCCGCGTCCAGGCCGAGGACGTCAAGGCGGTGCTCGACTACGCGCTGGCGCAGCCTGAGGCCGACAAAACCCGAATCCTGGTGATGGGCCAGTCGCATGGCGGCTGGACCACGCTGGCTTTCGGCACACTCAACTACCCCGGCGTCAAAGGCCTGGTCAACTTCGCGGGCGGCCTGCGGCAGGAAAGCTGCGCGGGCTGGCAGGCCAACCTGGCCCGAGCCGCGGGCACCTATGCGGCCGAAACCAAACTGCCTTCCTTATGGTTCTACGGCGACAACGACAGTTATTTTTCGCCATCCACCTGGCAGGACATGGCGGCACGCTACAACAGCGGCGGCGAGAAGGCGCGTATGGTCGCTTTCGGGACCTTCAGCAGCGATTCACACAGCATGTTCGGCTCCACCAAGGGCCAGGGCATCTGGCAACCTGAAGTCACGCGTTTCCTCGAAAGCATAGGCCTGCCCAGCCAGCCCGCGCCGGCGTTTGCGCGCTTTGCGCCCGCGGGCAAGAAAACCGAGGCGCCGCCCAAAACCGATTTTGCGGCCATCACCGAGGAGCCCGCGCTGCCTTTCCTGTCGGCTTCCGGCAAGGCGGGGTACAAGGCCTTCCTGTCCAAGGAGGTGCCGCGCGCCTTTGCCGTCGGGCCCACGGGCGGCTGGGGCTGGGCGGAGGGCGGTGACGACCCCATCAAGCGTGCGCTCGACAGCTGCAACCGCCACGCCTCCGGAAAATGCAAACTTTATGCCGTCGATAACGACGTTGTCTGGACCACACCATGAATCACCTGACCCTGCATGTCGAGGCGCTGGTCGCCACCGTCACCCTGAACCGCCCCGAGGTGCGCAACGCCTTCAACCAGGAGGTGATCGCCGAGCTGACCCAGGCCTTTGTCGAGCTGAGCCTGCGTGACGACGTGCGCTGCGTGGTGCTGGCGGCCAACGGCCCGGCCTTCTGCGCCGGTGCGGACCTGAACTGGATGCGCAGCATGGCCGACTACAGCTATGAGCAGAACCTCGAAGACGCGGGCCGCCTCGCCACCATGCTGCAGGCGGTGTATGAATGCCCCCGGCCCGTCATTGCCCGCATACAGGGGGATGTGTACGCGGGCGGAACGGGACTGGTGGCGGCCTGCGACATCGCCGTGTCCGCCGACACGGCCGGCTACTGCCTTAGCGAGGTCAAGCTGGGCCTGATCCCGGCGACCATCAGTCCTTATGTGGTCCGCGCCATGGGCGCGCGGGCCGCGCATCGCTACTTTTTGACGGCCGAGCGTTTTGATGCGGCCGAGGCCTTGCGCATCGGCTTTGTGCACGAGGTCGTGGCGGCTGAAGCGCTGGACGCCAAGGTGGCCGAACTCGTGAAAGCCCTGGTCAGCGCCGGCCCCGAAGCCGTGAAGCTCTGCAAGCAACTCGTGCAGGACGTGGCCGGGCAGGCCATCACACCGGAACTCACGCAGATGACGGTCCAGGGCATTGCCGACGTGCGCGTGAGCCCTGAAGGCCGTGAGGGCGTGCAGTCTTTCCTGCAAAAGCGCAAGCCAAATTGGCTGCCTTCCAAACCGGCGTGAAGCCATAGCCATGACCACCCTCGACACCACACAACTGATCGCCCTGGCCGGCGCGCTGGGCTGGGCCAGCGGCGTGCGCCTCTACCTGGTGGTGCTGCTGACCGGCCTGGCGGGCTTTATGGGCTGGGTGCAACTGCCGGCCGGCTTGCAACTGCTGGCCCACCCGGTGGTGCTCGGTGTCAGCGGCTTCATGGTGTTCATTGAATTTTTCGCCGACAAGATTCCGGGGCTCGATTCGCTGTGGGATGTGGTGCATGGCGTGATCCGCATCCCGGCCGGCGCGGCGCTGGCGGCCGCGGTCTTTGGCGGTGACAACGGCCTGGGCGCGCTGCTTGCCGCGCTGCTGGGCGGCACCTTGGCCGCCACCAGCTTTGCCGCCAAGGCCACCAGCCGCGCGGCCATCAACACCTCGCCCGAGCCCTTCAGCAATATTGGCGCCTCGCTGCTCGAAGACGGGCTGGTGCCGCTGGGCCTGTGGCTGGCGATTGCGCATCCTTTGATTTTTGTGGTGCTGCTGGCCATCGTGCTGGCGCTCAGCGTCTGGCTGATACGGGTGTGTTGGCGATTTTTGCGCCAGCTGTTTATCCGCGTGGCGCGAATTTTCAGCGGCAGGCCGGACCCGGGCACGGTCGCCGCTTTTACCTTGAAGTCTCCTTTCTCCAAACAGAACGACCACCATGTTTAAAAAAATCCTGATTGCCAATCGCGGTGAAATAGCTTGCCGGGTAGCTGCTACCGCAAGACGCATGGCCATCCAGTCCGTCGCGGTGTATTCCGACGCCGATGCGGGCGCCAAGCATGTGGGCTTTTGCGACGAGGCCGTGCACATAGGCGGCAGCGCGCCCAAGGACAGCTATTTGCGCTGGGAACGCATCATCGAAGCCGCGAAGGCCACGGGCGCCGAGGCCATCCACCCGGGCTACGGCTTCCTGAGCGAGAACGAGGAATTCGCCCAGGCCTGCGCGGCCGCCGGCCTGGTCTTCATCGGCCCGCCGGCATCCGCCATCAAGGCCATGGGCCTGAAGGCCGAGTCCAAGCAGCTGATGGAAAAAGCCGGCGTGCCGCTGGTGCCCGGCTACCACGGCAGCGACCAGGATCCGGCCTTGCTGAAACGCGAGGCCGACCGCATCGGCTACCCGGTGCTGATCAAGGCCAGCGCGGGCGGCGGCGGCAAGGGCATGCGCGCGGTCGAGAAGAGCGAAGACTTCGAAGCCGCGCTGGCCTCCTGCAAGCGCGAGGCGATCAACAGCTTTGGCGACGACGCGGTGCTGGTGGAGAAATACGCGCAGCGCCCGCGCCACATCGAGATCCAGGTGTTCGGCGACACGCACGGCAATTACGTCTACCTGTTCGAGCGCGACTGCTCGGTGCAGCGCCGCCACCAGAAGGTGCTGGAAGAAGCGCCGGCCCCCGGCATGACGGAAGCCATGCGCAAGCAGATGGGCGAAGCCGCCGTGGCCGCGGCGCGCGCCGTGAACTACGTCGGTGCCGGCACCGTCGAGTTCATCGTCGAGCAGCGTGCCGACGGCAGCATGAACTTCTTCTTCATGGAGATGAACACGCGCCTGCAGGTGGAGCACCCGGTGACCGAAGCCATCACCGGCCTGGATCTGGTCGAGTGGCAGCTGCGTGTGGCCTCGGGCGAAAAGCTGCCGCTGGCGCAGGACCAGCTGCGCATACATGGCCATGCCATCGAGGCGCGCATCTGCGCCGAGACGCCGGACAACAACTTCCTGCCGGCCACCGGCACGCTGCACGTCTACAAAAAGCCGGTGCACACGGCGTTTGAAAGAGGGCAAGTGCGCGTCGACGACGGTGTGCGCGAAGGCGATGCGATCTCGCCGTATTACGACTCCATGGTGGCCAAGCTCATCGTGCACGGCGCGACGCGCGAAGAGGCGCTGGCCCGGCTTGACGATGCGCTGGCGCAGACCCGCATCGTGGGCCTGAGCACCAATGTGCAGTTTTTGCGTTATGTGGTGCGCAGCCCGTCGTTCGCCAAGGCCAACCTCGACACCGCGCTGATCCAGCGCGAAGAAGCCGTGCTCTTCAAGCAGGAGCCCGTGGGCCTGGCCATGGCCGCCGCCGCGGCGGTGGCCAAGCAGTTGCTCGACGAGCGCGCCCTGGAGGGCGCCGACCCCTTCAGCCGTCGCGACGGATGGCGCTCGCATGGCGTGGTGCAGCGGCGTTTTGCGTTTGAATTCCATGGCACGCCGGCCACGGCCGTGCTGAGCTATGGGCATGACGGGGCGCTGCAGCTGGCGCTGGTGGATGGAGAGGTGCAGGTGGCGGGGCCTTTGGTATTTGCCGAAAGCGCGCAGGGCCTGGACATCCAGTTCGCGGGCCAGAGCATGACGGCAGCGGTGTATGCGCAGGGCGAGCTCGACCATGTGTTCAGCGCGCGCGGCGCGACGCAAATCCTGTCGATAGACCTGCTGGCCCACGCGGGCGAGGCCCAGGCCGAGGGCGGGCGCCTGACCGCGCCCATGCCGGGCAAGGTGGTGTCCTTCGCCGTCAAGGCCGGCGACAAGGTCAGCAAGGGCCAGCCGCTGGCCGTGATGGAAGCCATGAAAATGGAGCACACCATCGCCGCGCCGGCCGACGGCACGGTGCAGGAATTGTTGTACGCGCCGGGCGACCAGGTCAGCGAGGGCGCGGAATTGTTGAAAATAGCCGTTTGATTTTGCTTTCGACTTCAAACGGGATTTTTCATGCGCATCAGTTTTTGCTGTTCCGACACCAAACCCCAGCCCTGGGTGGACGGCCTCAAGGCCGCCTTCCCCGATGCCGATGTGGCGCTGTGGTCCACAGGGGCGGAGCAGGCCGACTACGCGGTGGTCTGGCAGCCGCCCCAGCAATTCTTTGACGAGCAGCAACAGCTCAAGGGCATCTTCAACATAGGCGCGGGTGTCGATGCGCTCATGAAGCTGCGGCTGCCGGCCGGCGTGCCGGTGGTGCGGCTGGACGATGCCGGCATGTCGGCGCAGATGGCCGAGTATGTGTGCCATGCGGTGATACGCCATTTCCGCGAGCTCGATGCTTATGAGGCCGACATTGCCGAGGGCAAATGGTCTTACCGCAAGCCGCGCCTGCGTACCGACTATCCCATCGGCGTGATGGGCCTGGGCGTGCTCGGCGAACGTGTGAGCCGGGCGCTTGCGCAGTTCGACTTTCCGGTCAAGGGCTGGAGCCGTTCGGCCAAGGTGATCGAGGGTGTGCAATGCTTTTCAGGCGAGGTGGGCAGCGCGGGTTTCCAGGATTTCCTGGCGGCCAGCCGCATCCTGGTATGCCTGCTGCCGCTGACGCCGGACACCCTGGGCATCATGAACCGTGACACGCTGTCGCGGCTGCGGCCGGGCGGCTATGTCATCAATGTGGCGCGCGGCAGCCACCTGGTCGACGAAGACCTGGTCACGCTGATCGATAACGGCCAGCTGGCCGGCGCGACGCTGGACGTGTTCCGCACCGAGCCGCTGCCGTCGGACCACCCGTTCTGGAAACACCCCAAGGTCACGGTCACGCCGCATACCTCGGCGCGCACGCTGCGCGAGGAGAGCATTGCCCAGATCGCGGAAAAAATACGCAGCCTGGCCGGCGGCGCACCGATAAGTACCCTCGCCGGTGTGGTTGACCCGAAAAAGGGATACTGATGCCCCCACGGTCGCTCACTGCGTGTAGCTCCCTGCCCCCCGAGGGGGCCGCTGCGCCTGCGGCCCGGCAAAGCCGGTTCCGCGGCCCCTGCTTGCATAAGAGAGCTGATGCCCGTACCTCTTGAAAGATCCCCATGAAACTACCTTCCAGAGTCAAGCTTGTTGATGTCGGCCCCCGCGACGGGCTGCAGAACGAAAAAGCCCAGGTGCCGGCCGCGGTGAAGATCGAACTCGTGCACCGGCTTCAGGACGCGGGCCTGACCGAGATCGAGGTCACCAGCTACGTCTCGCCCAAGTGGGTGCCGCAGATGGCCGACAACGCCGAGGTGATGGCGGGCATCCAACGCAAGCCTGGTGTGCGCTATTCGGTGCTGACGCCGAACATGAAGGGCTTTGAGGCCGCCATCGCGCCGCCGCGCGAACTGTGGCCCGACGAGATCGTGGTTTTTGGCGCGGCCAGCGAGGCCTTYAGCCAGAAGAACATCAACTGCTCGATTGCCGAGAGCATGGAGCGCTTCCGTCCTGTGGTCGAAGCCGCGCGCGAGAAAGGCATTTATGTGCGCGGCGCGATCTCCTGCGCTGTGGGCTGCCCTTACGAAGGACACGTTCCCGCTTCAAGTGTGGGCTATGTCGCCAAGCTGATGAAAAGCATTGGTGTGCAACATATCGGTGTGGCTGACACCATTGGCGTGGGCACCCCAATTCAGGTGCAGCGCGCATTGGATGCTGCTTTTACGCACTACTCGGTGGACGACGTGTCTGGGCACTATCACGACACTTACGGTCAAGCGCTCGGCAACACCTTGGCTTCGCTTGAGATGGGCGTCTGGCAATACGACACCTCCTCGGCCGGCCTGGGCGGTTGCCCTTTTGCCAAGGGCGCCACCGGCAATGTGGCCACTGAAGACGTGGTCTACATGCTGCATGGCATGGGCATTGAAACGGGCATAGACCTGGACAAGCTGATCGATGCTGGAAAATTCATCAGCGATTTCCTGGGCCGCAAGCCAAATTCCCGCGCCGCGACGGCGCTTCTGAACAAACGAGCGAATTGATATGTGTGGTGCTGAACTGAAGAGCTTGCCCGAAGGGGTTCAACGTGTGGTGGCGGTTCTGCAGCAAAGCGGCCACCCGCATATGCCCGTCATGCTCGACGACGCGGCGCGTACCGCGCAGCAGGCAGCCGATGCGCTGGGTGTGCGCCTGGGGCAGATCGCCAAGAGCATCATCTTTCGCCGCAAGTCGGATGATGCCGCTGTGCTGGTCGTGACCTCGGGTGACAGGCGGGTCGACGAACGCAAGGTCGAGGCCCTGGTCTGCACGGACGGCAAACGCGTGGGCCGGGCCGATGCGGATTTCGTAAAAAGCAAAACCGGTTTTTCCATAGGGGGCGTGTCTCCCGTGGGGCACATCACCGAGGCGGTTGTGCTGGTGGACCTGAGCCTGATGCGCTTTGAGGAAATCTGGGCCGCGGCCGGCCATCCGCATGCGGTGTTCAAGCTGATGCCGCAGGAGCTGGAGCTGCTGACCGGTGCACCGGTGGTCGACGTGGCCGTGGACCTGGACGAGGAAAGCATCGCGCGCGAGCAGGCGGTCGCGCAGGTGACGGCGCGTGGCCGCACGGTAGAGGCCGCTGGCGACGACGTGCCATCGCCCTGCATTTCGGTGTGCCGCGTGAGCGCCGACACCGGCCTCTGCGAAGGCTGCTTCCGCACGCTGGGCGAGATCTCGGCCTGGGCGCGCTCCGGCCCCGAGGCGCAACGCGAACTCTGGCGCACCATAGGCCAGCGCATGGCGGCCGTGCGGGCATAAACAAACACAGCGACCCACATCGCGGAGAGCCTCATGAAGCACATCAATTTTTACTTCGACTTCATTTCGCCCTACGCCTACCTCGCTTTCGAGCACCTGCCCGAAGCGCTCAAGGGCCTGAGCTACAGCGTGAGCTACCGGCCGGTGCTGTTTGCCGCGATGCTCAAGCACCATGGCCAGCTCGGCCCGGCGGAAATCGCGCCCAAGCGCGACTGGACTTACCGGCAGGTGCTGTGGCATGCGCACAGCAAGGGCATCGCCATGCAGATACCGGCAAGCCATCCTTTCAACCCCTTGCCCCTGCTGCGGCTGGCCAGCGCCTGCGGCACGCCCGCGGACCCGGCAGGCCCGAACCGCTATGTGTGCGAAACCATTTTTCGCCATGTCTGGCAGGGCGGCGCCGAGGCGGCGGATGAACAGCGGCTGGCCGCGCTCAGCGCGCTGCTTGCGCCGCAGCAGCACCTGACGGCCGATGAAGCGAAAGCGCAGCTGAAAAAAAACACCGACGAAGCCATCGCACTGAACATGTTCGGCGTGCCCGCGATGGAAGTCGACGGCAAAATTTTCTGGGGCTTCGACGCCTTGCCCATGCTGCGCGACTACCTGTCGGGCGATGCCTGGTTTGAAGGCGATGGCTGGAATGGCGTGAGCAAAATTTCCGTGGGCATTTCGCGCAAGGCGTGATGCGGGTGTGGACGTAAGCACGCGTATGGCCGTGTAAGCGACTTTGACGCGTGGTGTAAAAAGGTTCTACGCGTTTTCCCGGAGCAGCTTCGCATGCTGAAAAGTTTCTCAAGGGTTTCCCCTTGAGTTGTCAGCCACGCATAAGTTTCACGCAAGCTCCTGTTAGTTTCACGTCAGAGCTAGGTCAGGGACTCCAAAAATAATCAGGGTAGCTTCCATACCGGAGGCCCTCACTATTTGGAGACACACATCATGGCAACAGCCGTCGACAACAGACCCATGACCGCCGAGCAGAAGAAGGTGATCTTCGCCTCTTCGCTCGGCACGGTATTCGAGTGGTACGACTTCTACCTCTACGGTTCATTGGCCGCCATCATCGCCAAGCAGTTCTTCAGCGGACTGGATGCGGGCTCGGCCTTCATCTTCGCGCTGCTGGCGTTTGCCGCCGGCTTCATCGTGCGCCCCTTCGGCGCACTGGTGTTCGGCCGCCTGGGCGACATGATCGGCCGCAAGTACACCTTCCTGGTCACCATCGTGATCATGGGCCTGTCGACCTTCATCGTGGGCCTCTTGCCCAACTACGCCTCCATCGGCGTGGCCGCACCGGTGATCCTGATCGCCCTGCGCATGCTGCAAGGCCTGGCGCTGGGCGGTGAGTACGGCGGCGCAGCCGTCTACGTGGCAGAGCACTCGCCCCAGGGCAAGCGCGGCGCCTACACCTCCTGGATCCAGACCACGGCAACGCTGGGCCTGTTCCTGAGCCTGCTGGTGATCCTGGGCGTGCGTACCGCCATGGGCGAGGCCGCTTTCGCCGACTGGGGCTGGCGCATTCCGTTCATCGTTTCCATCCTGCTGCTGGCCGTGTCGGTCTACATCCGTTTGTCGATGAACGAATCTCCCGCCTTCCAGAAAATGAAGGCTGAAGGCAAGACTTCCAAGGCGCCGTTGTCCGAGTCCTTCGGCCAGTGGAAGAACCTGAAGATCGTGATCCTGGCGCTGGTCGGCCTGACCGCCGGCCAGGCCGTGGTCTGGTATTCGGGCCAGTTCTACGCGCTGTTCTTCCTGACGCAGGCGCTCAAGGTGGACGGCCCCACGGCCAACATCCTGGTGGCCTACTCGCTGATCCTGGGCACGCCTTTCTTCGTGATCTTCGGCACGCTGTCGGACAAGATCGGCCGCAAGCCCATCATCATGGCCGGCTGCCTGCTGGCCGTGCTCACCTACTTCCCGGTGTTCACCGCGCTGACCAAGGCCGCCAATCCCGACCTCGCCGCCGCGCAAGCCAAGAACAAGGTGATCGTGACCGCCGACCCGAAAGAGTGCTCGTTCCAGTTCAACCCGACCGGCACCGTCAAGTTCACCAGCTCGTGCGACATCGCCAAGCAGGTGCTGGCAGGCGCTTCGGTGAGCTATGACAACGTCGCCGCACCCGCCGGCACGGTGGCCACCATCAAGATCGGCGAAACCGCCATTTCCAGCTACAYCGCCAAGGGCCTGAGCGCCGACGACGCCAAGAAGAAGGACGCCGAGTTCAAGAAGCTCGTGGCTGACGACCTGAAGACCGCCGGTTATCCCGCCAAGGCCGACCCGGCCAAGGTCGACAAGGTGATGGTCACGCTGATCCTGTTCTACCTGGTGGTGCTGGTGACCATGGTCTACGGCCCGATCGCCGCGATGCTGGTGGAACTGTTCCCGACCCGCATCCGCTACACCTCGATGAGCCTGCCGTACCACATCGGCAACGGCTGGTTCGGCGGCCTGCTGCCGACCACCGCCTTCGCCATCGTGGCGCAGACCGGCAATATGTACAACGGCCTCTGGTATCCGATCATCGTCGCCGGCATGACGCTGGTGGTGGGCACCTTGTTCATCAAGGAAACCAAGGACGTGGACATTTACGCCAACGACTGATTGGTGTGATCGCCGGGGCGGGCCCGATGGCCCGTGCCGGTTTCTTCAGGCTGAAGAGCCTGGTGATATTTGCAGGCCCTCGTCATCCATGTGCCGGGGGCTTTTTTTTGGCTGTTTTTTTGGAGAAGAGAAAGATGTGGAAACTTGTACTCGGATTTATCGTGATCGCAGGCCTGGCCCTGTTCCTGTTGAACAAGGGCGGCGACATAGACCTCGGCGGTGAAAAACACGGCGCCTTGCAGGCGCCCCTCGCGGCCCGCGCTTGAGCGTGAGCTAATGCAGCGAATGCGTTTCCAGTTGAAGGACATCGCCGCGCCCGTGCCCGAAACAGGTGCATTGGCGGCAAAAATGGGGTAAATTGAATCAGAGGCGACAAAAAAGTACTAACACCTGTCTCTGCGCCATGCACAAATGTCTGTGCCCCACGGCGTTTTTACTGGAGAACAGCTGATGATTTACACCAAGACGGAATTAGGCCAATCCGCACTGCAGGACCGTTCCATCCCGATGACGCCGCGGCAGCGCTCCGCCTTCATCATGTTTGACGGCAAGCGCAGCATGGAGGAGGTGGTCAAGGCCACCACGGGCCTGGGCGTCACGGCGGAAGACATCGCCCACCTGTTGACCCTGGGCCTGCTGGCGCCGGCCGCGGTGCAGCCGCCAACCGTGGCCGCAGCCCCGGCGGCCCCGGTGTCCGCGCACAACTCCGACGGCTCGCCCACGCTGACCGCGCAAGAACACTATTCAAGGGCTTACCCGATCGCGACCCGGCTCACGGCCGGCCTGGGCTTGCGGGGTTTTCGGCTCAACCTCGCGGTGGAAGCCGCGGGCGACATCGACAAGCTCAAGGAACTGGCGCCCAAGATCAAGGAAGCCGTCGGCCCCGAGAAGTTCAAGGAACTCGAAAACGCGCTCTACTTCTGAGTAAACCCGTACCGCTTGGCGCCGCGGGTTGCGAATCCACAAGCAGGGGCCGCGATCCGGCTTTGCCGGGCGCAAGGCGCCTGTCCCCCTGGGGGGAGGTGACGCTACACGAAGTGAGCGTCGGCAGGGGGGAGCTATCTACCTCTTGAACTTCCCGTCGGTGCCGATGATGGACAGGTCGGCGAAGTCCAGGCCGGTGTGGTCTTCGGGGCTGTAGCTCACCTCAAGCCCGCCCAGGTCGTACTTGCGCATGCCTTCAAGTGCCGCCTGCAATTTTTCACGCGTGGGTTTGGCGCCGGCCCGGCGCAAGCCCTCCACCAGCACCTTGGCCGCGGCGAAGCCTTCCAGCATGGCGGGACTCACCTCGCTCTGGCCCTTGGCCTTGGCCAGCTCCTGGGCTTCCTTGACCATGGGAAAGGCGATGGAGCGCTCATACGGAAAGACCTGGGTCACGATGACGCCGCGGGCGTTGTCCCCCAGGCTCTTCACAAAACCGCCCGAGGCATTGTTCGACAGCGTGACGATCTGCGCCGTGGAGCCGGCGGCGCGGAAGGCCTTGACGCCGTCGACCACGGCCTGGCCCGAGGCCACCATGATGACGGCCTGCGCGTTCGACTGGTAGACCTTGGGTGCGATGGGCCCGAAGTCGGGCTTGCTGCGGTCGAATTTTTCGAGCACGGCCGGCTGCAGCTTGGCCGTGGCCAGGCCTTTCTGCGCGCCCATGACACCGTCGGCGCCGAAGCTGTCGTCGGCATGGACGATGCCGATGCGGGTGATGCCCATGGAGTGCAGATGGGTGACCGCTTTTTCGGCTTCGCGCTGGTAGGTGGCGCGCACGTTGAATACATGCTTCTTGACCGGCTGGTGCAGCACCATGGCGCCGGTGGACGGGCCTACCAGCGGTATGCCGTATTTTTCGAGCAGGGGAAGAATGGCCTCGGTGTGCGGCGTGCCGCGCGTGAGGAACAGGGCGACCACGTTCTGCTCTTCGACCAGCTTGCGCGCGTTCTCGGCCGCGAGCTTGGGCTCGAACTTGTCGTCGAGCGAGACCAGCTCGATCTTCTGCCCGTTCACGCCGCCCTTGGCGTTGACGGCGTCGATGTAGAGTTTGGCGCCCTCGGTGGTTTCCTTGACGCCGGCGCCCACGGGGCCGCTGAAGCCGGCGGTCTGCCCGACCAGGATTTGCGCCTGGCCCAGCTGGCTCAGGACGGCCATCGCGAGGGCCGCGCACCAGCGCTTGCTTGTTGACATGGTGTGTCTCCTTGATGAATCGATCCCAGACCGCCAAAGTTAAACATGAAAGTGCAAAAACCGTCAGCAGGAAAACCAGAATGCGCCCTAATTGCCGGCGGCAAAAGTGCACAAAAGGGGCATTAATCCTCACGCCCCGCACGGCCGGATGCTTTGCCTAGAATGTTTGACCTCTTCAGGAAAGACCGCACTCATGTCCCAGGGAACCATCCGCATCCGCGGCGCGCGCCAGCACAACCTCAAAAACATCGACCTCGACATCCGCACCGGTGAAATGACGGTGGTGACCGGGCCCAGCGGCTCGGGAAAATCCTCTCTGGTGTTCGACACCCTGTTCGCCGAAGGCCAGCGCCGTTACGTGGAGACTTTCTCGGCCTATGCGCGCCAGTTCCTGGACCGCATGGACAAGCCGGCCGTCGACAAGGTGGAGGGCGTGCCGCCTGCCATCGCCATCGACCAGACCAACCCGGTGCGCAGCTCGCGTTCCACCGTGGGCACCATGACGGAGCTCAACGACCACCTGAAGCTGCTCTACGCGCGCGCCGCGCAACTGTTCGACAAGCAGACCGCGCAGAACGTGCGCCACGACACGCCAGAATCGATTTACGCCGAACTGATGGCGCGCACCCGGGAAGGCGACCCGCGCGTGGTGCTGACCTTCCCGGTCGAGCTGCCGGGCAATACCAGCGCCGAACAAGTCGAGCAGTGGCTGTCGGTCAGCGGCTTCACGCGCGTGCATGCGCAGCGCGACGTCGCCACCCCGGCCGGGCCGCACAAGCTGCTCGACGTGGTGGCCGACCGCTTTCGCACGCACGCGGTGGAAAAAGCCCGCGTGGTCGAGGCCATCGAGACGGCGCTCAAGCGCGGCGGCCGGCTGAATGTCTACGTGCAGCATGCGGAAGATGGCCAGCCGGATGTGATGTGGCGCTTCTCGACCGGCCTGCATTGCCCCGACAGCGACCTGCGCTACACCAACCCCACGCCCTCGCTGTTTTCTTTCAACTCGGCCATGGGTGCCTGCGAAACCTGCCGCGGCTTCGGCCGCGTGATCGGCGTGGACTATGGCCTGGTGATTCCCAACGACAAGCTGACCCTGCGCGCCGGCGCCATCAAGACCATACAGACCCCGGCCTGGAAAGAAGCGCAGGACGACCTGATGCGCCACGCCGAGGCGGCGGGTATTCCGCGCGACACGCCCTGGTACAAGCTCACGCCGGCGCAACAGGGCTGGGTCATCAACGGCATGCCGGGTTACAAGGACGGCAGCTGGAAAAAGCAGTGGTACGGCATCAAGCGCTTTTTCGAATACCTTGAAAGCAAAGCCTACAAGATGCATATCCGCGTGCTGCTGTCCAAGTACCGCAGTTACACGCCTTGCGAGACCTGCGGCGGCGCGCGCCTCAAGCTCGAATCACTGCTGTGGCGCCTGGGCTCCAAGGAAGCGGCCGACGCGGTGCTGCCGCCCAGCCAGCGCTTCATGCCGGTGGGCGTGCACTGGAGCCGCGAGCAGCTCGAGGCCCTGCCGGGCCTGGCGCTGCACGACCTGATGCGACTGCCTATCGATCGGCTGCGCGACTTCTTCAACGGCCTCTCGCTGAACGTGATGGGCGACGACGCCGAGATCCAGGCGCTCAAATCGCTGTTCGAGGAAATCCAGACGCGCGTGAAATACCTGTGCGATGTCGGCATCGGCTACCTCACGCTGGACCGGCAAAGCCGCACGCTGTCGGGCGGCGAGGTGCAGCGCATCAACCTGACGACGGCGCTGGGCACCTCGCTGGTCAATACGCTGTTTGTGCTCGACGAGCCTTCCATCGGCCTGCACCCGCGCGACATGAACCGCATCACACAGGCCATGCACCGCCTGCGCGACGCCGGCAACACGCTGGTGGTGGTCGAGCACGACCCGGCCGTGATGCTGGCCGCCGACCGCATGATCGACATGGGCCCCGGCCCCGGCGAGAAGGGCGGGCAGATCGTGTTCGACGGAACGCCCGAGGACCTCAAGCATGCCGACACGCTGACGGGCGCCTACCTGGGCTCGCGCAAGCAGGTGGGCATGGGCTTCAAGCGCGCGGTGACCGACAACACGCCGCGCCTGATCCTTGAAGGCGCGCGCGACCACAACCTGAAGAACCTGACGGTGGACTTCCCGCTGCAGCGCCTGGTCTGCGTGACCGGTGTCAGCGGCTCCGGCAAGTCCACGCTGATGCAGGACATCCTGGCGCCGGCGCTGCTGCGCCAGTTCGGCAAGGCGACGGAGACGCCGGGCCTGCACGACCGCCTCATGGGCGCGGACCACTTGACCGACGTGGTGTTTGTCGACCAGTCGCCCATCGGCAAGACGGCGCGCTCCAACCCGGCCAGCTATGTGGGCGCCTGGGACGCGGTGCGCGACCTGTTCGCGCTGGCGCCGCTGGCCAAACAGCGCAGCTACACCGCCACCAAGTTCAGCTTCAACAACGGCGACGGCCGCTGCCCGACCTGCGGCGGCTCGGGCTTCGAGCACGTCGAGATGCAATTCCTGAGCGACGTCTACCTGCGCTGCCCCGACTGCGACGGCAAACGCTACCGCGCCGAGATCCTCGAAGTGACGATAGAGCGCAAGGCCATCGGCGACCTCAAGCCGCGCCTGCTCAATGTGTCCGATGTGCTGAATCTGACGGTCAGCGAGGCCATCGCGCTGTTCGCGCAGGACCGCGAGGTGGTGCGATCGCTGCAGCCCATCGTGGACGTGGGCCTGGAGTACGTGAAGCTGGGCCAGCCCGTGCCCACGCTGTCGGGCGGCGAGGCGCAGCGACTGAAGCTGGCGGGTTTCCTGGCCAATGCCAGCAAGACCACCAGCGCCAGCAAGCAAGCATTGGCGCTCAGGCAACCCGGGCGCGGCACGCTGTTTTTGTTCGACGAGCCGACCACCGGCCTGCACTTCGACGACATCGCCAAGCTGATGCGCGCGCTGCGCAAGCTGCTGGAAGCCGGCCACTCGCTGATCGTGATCGAGCACAACCTCGACGTGATTCGCTCGGCCGACTGGCTGATTGACCTCGGGCCCGAAGGCGGCGAGGCCGGCGGCCTGCTGGTGGCCCAGGGCACGCCCGAGGAGGTGCGCCAGCACCCGACCTCTCACACCGCACTCGCGCTGCGCGAATACGAGCAGGCCATGGGCAAGGTGCACGGCGTGGAAGAGTCGCGGCCCAAGGTGTGGGCCACGCGGCCGGCCTTCTCCAACCTGATCCAGATCGTCAACGCCAAAGAGAACAACCTCAAGAGCCTGTCGGTCGACATTCCGCGCGGCAAGTTCAATGTGGTGACGGGGGTGTCGGGCTCCGGCAAGTCCACGCTGGCCTTCGACATTTTGTTCAACGAAGGGCAGCGCCGCTACCTGGAGTCGCTGAACGCCTATGCGCGCAGCATCGTGCAGCCGGCGGGCCGGCCCGAGGTCGACGCCGTGTACGGCATCCCGCCCACCGTGGCGATCGAGCAGCGGCTCTCGCGCGGCGGGCGCAAGTCCACGGTGGGAACCACCACCGAGGTCTGGCATTTCCTGCGCCTGCTGTATGTGAAGCTGGGCGTGCAGCATTGCACCAAGGAAGGCGCGGCCGTGATGCCGCAAAGCCCCGAAAGCATCGCGGCGCAGCTGCTCAAGACCTACCGCGGCCAGCACATAGGCCTGCTGGCGCCGCTGGTGATCGCGCGCAAGGGTGTTTACACCGAACTGGCCGACTGGGCGCGCCCGCGCGGCTACACGCACCTGCGCATCGACGGCGAGTTCTTGCCGACAACGGGCTTCCCGCGCATAGACCGCTTCAAGGAACACACGGTGGAGTTGCCGATCGCCGATATCCGCGTGTCGCCCGAGAACGAAGCCGCGCTGCGTGCCGCGCTGGCCACCGCGCTGGAACACGGCAAGGGCGTGGTCCACGTGCTGGCGCCGCTCGATGGTTTGCGCGGTGCGATGATGGCCGGCGCCAGCGCCAAAAACATCGGCAAGCTGATCGCGTTTTCAACCAAACGCGCCTGCCCGGTCTGCGCGACCTCGTATGCCGAGCTCGACCCGCGCCTCTTCAGCTACAACAGCAAGCACGGCTGGTGCCCGGATTGCGTGGGCACGGGCGTCAAGCTCACCAAGGAGCAGCGCAAGGTGTTCGACGACTCGGTGATGGACGATGACAACAAGGGCCGTGAACAGAGTTTTGCCGAGCCCGAGGTGGAAGACCTGGCCGGCACCGCCTGCCCTGGTTGCGCGGGCACGCGCCTGAATGCGACGGCGCGCGCGGTGAAGTTCGCCGGCGTCGGCATTGCCGACATCGCGGCGCTGTCGGTGACCGACGTGCGGCGCTGGGTCGAAACACTCGCGCTGCTGGGCCGCGAGGCCGGCATCGCGCGCGACCTGATCCCCGAGATCAAGAGCCGCCTTGAATTCCTCGAGGACGTGGGCCTGGGCTACCTCACGCTGGACCGCGGCGCGCCCACGCTTTCGGGCGGCGAGGCGCAGCGCATACGCCTGGCGGCGCAGCTGGGCTCCAACCTGCAGGGCGTCTGCTATGTGCTGGACGAACCGACGATCGGCCTGCACCCGCGCGACAACCAGATCCTGCTGGGCGCGCTGGGCAAGCTTAGCGACCGCGGCAACACCCTGGTGGTGGTCGAGCATGACGAGGACACGATTCGCCGCGCCGACAACATCATCGACATTGGCCCCGGTGCGGGCAAGCGCGGCGGCACGCTGGTGGGGCAGGGCACGGCGGCCCAGCTGTCGGCCATCCCCGAATCGCTGACGGGCCGCTACCTGGCGAACCCGCTGATCCACCCGCTGCATGCGCGTCGCGAAACGCGCAAGGGCGCGGCGCCGGCGGCCGTGGTGGAGGTGGCCGTCACCGACGCCAACGCCAAGCCCGTGAGCAAGCAGAAGGCGGCTTTGCTCAAGGCCGCGGCACTCAAAGCCGCCGCGGCCAATGCCAGCGCGCTGCACAACGCGGCGCCCGCCGCGGCCAGCAAGTTCACCTCCTGGCTCACGGTGGTCAATGCCGACCTGCACAACCTCAAGGACGTGTCGGTCACGGTGCCGCTGTACCGCCTGGTGGCAGTGACGGGTGTCTCGGGTTCCGGCAAGTCCACGCTGGCGCGCGACGTGCTGCTGACCAATGTGCACGCCGGCGTGATGCAGCGCTCCACCAAGTCCGGGCGCGATGCCGACGACAGGGGCAAGACGCCCGACTGGACCGGCTGCGAACGCATCGAAGGCTATGCGGCCGTGGACCGCGTGCTGGAAGTCGACCAGACGCCGATCGGCAAGACGCCGCGCTCCTGCCCGGCCACCTACATCGGCTTCTGGGACACGATTCGCAAGCTGTTTGCCGACACGCTGGAAGCGCGCGCGCGCGGCTACAGCGCCGGGCGCTTTTCGTTCAACACCGGCGAGGGCCGCTGCCCGACTTGCGAAGGCGCGGGCGTGCGCACCATCGGCATGAGCTTTTTGCCCGACGTGAAGGTGCTGTGCGAAACCTGCCACGGCGCGCGCTTCAATCCCGAAACCCAGGCAGTGACCTGGCGCGGCAAGAACATCGGCGACGTGCTCAAGATGGAGGTGGACGAGGCGGTGGACTTCTTCTCCTCCATGCCCAACATCAGCCACCCGCTGCAACTGCTGAAAGACGTGGGCCTGGGCTACCTGACGCTGGGCCAGCCCTCACCGACGCTTTCGGGCGGCGAGGCGCAGCGCATCAAGCTGGTGACCGAACTCAGCAAGGTGCGCGACGACATCACGCGCCGCGGCCAGAAGGCGCCGCACACGCTCTACGTGCTGGACGAGCCCACGGTGGGCCTGCACATGGCCGACGTCGAAAAGCTGATCCACGTGCTGCATCGGCTGGTCAACGGCGGCCACAGCGTGGTGGTGATCGAACACGACCTCGACGTGATCGCCGAAGCCGACTGGGTGATCGACCTGGGCCCGGATGGCGGGAATGCGGGTGGGCGTGTGGTGGCCTCGGCGCCGCCCGAGGCGGTGGTCAAGCAGGGGACGCACACGGGCAAGGCCTTGAAGAGCGTGCTCGAGCGGACCGCCGGATAGCCGGGGCCTTACGGCTTTTTGCGTGCGGTGATGGCGCCGGCCGACAGGCCGGCCGCAGGCTGCACACCGATGGCCGGCGTGCCGGCAACGACGCCGCCACCGGCCGGTTTGGCGGAAGCAGGCGCTCCGAGACCGGCGGAATAGGCGCCGGCGCCGCCGGCTTTCTGGATGGCGTCCGCAACAGCCTTGTTTTCAGCCGCCTTCTGGGCGGCAGCCGCCTCGGCCTGCGCTTTTTTGGCCTTTTCCTCTTCCGCCTTTTTCTTCGCTGCCTCCGCGCTCAGGGCCGGCGCCATGGCGCCATAGACCAGGGAAGCGCGCTTCATTTGCGAATTGGCAGGCGGTGGCTTGATCAGGTAGGCCGCCTTTTCGCCGATGTGGACCTTCTTTTTGCCGCTGCCAAGGTCTGTTTCGATCGTGAAACCGCCCTGGCTGTCTGAAAACATTTCCCAGAGGCTGCCTTCACTGATAAACGCGGCCACGTATTGCGACGATTCATAACCGCCGCCACCGCCCTGTCCGGCGCCACCGCCGCCGGCACAGCCTTCGCCGTCGTTGTTGCAGCCATGCTGTTTTTCGTAAGCGGTCAGTGCCCACGACTGGCCGGCCATCATCAATGCGGCCAGGATAGCGAGATGTTTGAGTTTCATATAAATCCTTAAAAGTCCTGAATGGAGTGTTGATAAATGCGCTTTGCGTTTTGCGCTGTGGCGCACATCAGTCGCAAATGAATCCCAAATGGTTCAAGCAACTTTTCGCGCCGGCGCATGGACTTTTCACAATCCGTGCCACGGAAAAAACCCAGTCAAATCAACATCTTTTAAATTGAGGGTCAAGCGGAGGCGTCGGCATAGGCCGACAGGCGTCTTCAGCCCCGTCAAAATATCCAGCAAATTCAAGAGCCTGTTTCGTCGGCAAGCGCCGACAGATTTCCGGGCGGCGAATGCGATGGAGGCCTGTTTCGAGGCGAGCAGGACCCCGACCCGGTATTCAGGTGTTGCCCTGATGCGCCAAGGCCCATCGCCGGGCATGATGGCCGCTATTCCCAAAACACGGAGACATGTCCATGCAACGCCGCCCCTTTCTGCACACTGCCGCCGCCCTGGCCCTGATCGCCGCAGCGGCGATGCCGGCCCAGGCGCAGACCTTTCCCGTCAAGCCGATCAAGCTGGTGATCGCCTTCCCGGCCGGCGGGCCGACCGACATCACCATGCGTTCATTGGCCGACAACGCCGGCAAGATCCTGGGCCAGCCGGTCATCGTCGAGAACAAGCCCGGCGCGGGCGGCACCCTGCCGGCGCAGCAGCTGCAGAGCGCGCAGCCTGACGGCTACACGCTGGCGCAGATTCCCCTGGGCGTGTTCCGCCTGGGCTACACGACCAAAATCAACTGGGACCCGGTCAAGGACATCAGCTATGTGATCAACGTGACGGGCTATGCCTTCGGCATCGTGGTGCCGGCCGACAGCCCGTTCAAGACCTGGGCCGACTTTGTGGCCTATGCCAAGGCCAATCCCGGCAAGCTGACCTACGGCTCCACCGGCACGCTGACCAGCCCGCACCTGACGACCGAACTCATTGCGCAAAAAGCCGGCATCGAGCTGCAGCACGTGCCCTACAAGGGCAGCTCTGATTTGATGCTGGCGCTGGTCAGCGGCCAGCTGATGGCGGGCGCCGACAGCACCGGCTTTGCGCCGCAGGTGGAGGCCGGCAAGCTGCGCGTGTTGAACACCTGGGGCGAAAAGCGGCTGGACAAATTCCCGAATGCGCCCACGCTCAAGGAGCTGGGCTATGACATCGTGCAGAACTCGCCCTTCGGCATAGGCGCGCCCAAGGGCACGCCGCCCGAGGTGGTCAGGCGTTTGCACGATGCCTTCAAGAAGGCGATGGAGGAGCCCAGCTACGTGGCAGCCCTGGCCCGCTACGACATGCTGCCCAACTACCTGAGTTCGGCCGACTACACGAAGTTCGCGCAGGACACGGTGGTCCGTGAGAAGGCGTTGATCGACAAGCTTGGCTTGAATAAATAAGCACACCCCTATCGGGGCTCACTGCGTGTAGCCTCTTTTCCCCTTGCAGGGGACGAGGCTAGCGGCCCGGCGAAGCCGGTTCCGCGGCCTCTGCTTGCTTTTCGTTTATTTACTGACGGGGTTGGCCAACACGAACAGCTCGTCGGCGAGCTGGTCGGCCAGGGCGGGTTCTACGCCGGCGCCAAAAATCAGCCGGTAAATGATGGGGGCCATCATGTGATCCAGCACCTGCTGCACCGTGGGGGTGGTCTCGCCGCGGGCCTGGGCGCGCTTGACCAGCACGGTGGCTTCGTTGCGGCGGTTTTTCAGGCAATTGGTTTCTTCCGAGCCGGCCAGCGCGGCGGCCGCCTTCAGCATCGAGGCATTGCCCGGCTTGTTGAGGTGGGTGATAAGTTCCCTGGCCCAGGCCGCGAGTTCGGCTTTCAGGTCGCCCGTCTCTGGCAGGGGACGGTTCGGGTCCAGCCGCTGCGTGGCGGTTTCGCCCAGCAGGCCGTTCACGTCGCCCCAGCGCCGGTAAATGCTGGAGGCGCTGACGCCGGCGCGCTCGGCCACGGCCGGCACGGTGACCTTGTCGCGGCCTTCCTGGGCAATCAGTTCTTCGAGCGCCTTGCGCACCACGGCCTGGACCTGGGCGCTGCGGCCACCGGGGCGTTTGGCCTGGTTGGTGAGAGGGGTGTTCATGGGCTGAGTTTATCTTAAAGCAACGATGTTTGCGTTAATTTAAAAGTCGGCGTAGAATTCACAAACGCAAACAAATTTGCTTTAAGAGTTTCAAGAAAGTTGAGCGTTTCCCATGACCGCACCCGCCCCCTCTGTGCAAGCCCCATCTTCCGCCACGGGCGCCCGCTGGCAACTGCCACCCGCCGCCGCTTTCCCGCTGCTGGCCGTCCTGCTGTTCGCGTTCTTCGTGGCGGGCAGCGCGCCTTCGCCGCTGTTTGTCGTGTTCCAGCAGCAGTGGGGCTTTTCGCCGGCATTGTTGACGGTGGCGTTCGCGATCTACGCGATCGCGCTGCTGGCCTCCTTGCTGGTGGCCGGCTCGCTGTCTGACCACATAGGCCGGCGCCCCGTGGTGTTTACCGCCTTGTTGCTGCAGGCCGGCGCGATGCTGACCTTTCTGCTGGCTGAGAGCATCAACGGCATCATCGCGGCGCGTGTCGTGCAGGGTATCGCGACCGGCATGGTCAGCGGCGCGCTGACGGCGGCGGTGGTGGAAGCGGCCCCTGCCGCGCAAAAACGCCTGGGCGCGATGATAGGCAGCGTCTCGCCGCTGGCGGGCCTGGCCGTGGGTGCTCTGCTGACCGGCATCGCCGTGCAGTTCGCGCTGCACCCGGTGCCGCTGGTGTTCGGCGTGCTGGCCGCCATTTGTATTACGGGTGCGGTGGCGACGCTGTTCCTGCCCGAAAGTGCGACGCCGCGCCCCGGTGCGCTGGCTTCGCTGGTACCGCGTATTTCGATACCCGTGCAGGCGCGCGCCGAGTTTGTGCGCGGCGTGCCGACGATGCTGGCCGTCTGGTCCTTCGCGGGCCTCTACCTCTCATTGGTGCCTTCGATGCTGCAGCAGATCTTCGGCATCCACAACGGCATCGTCAACGGGCTGGCCATTTCGACTTTTTTCGGCCTGGGCGCCGTGTCGCCGACTTTGCTCCGCCGCCTGTCGCCCGTGCGCATGAGCGCCCTGGGCATGGCTTTGCTGGCCGTGGGCGCCGGCGGGGTGGCCGTGTCGCTGGCCACGCATTCGGTGGCGCTGTTTTTCGCGGGCACGGCCTTGGCCGGTTTCGGCGGCGGCTCGGCTTTCTCGGCCCAGGTCCAGACATTGGCCCCGCTGGCACAGCCGCAGCAACGCGCCGAACTGTTCGCCGCGCTGTACGCCACCAGCTACCTGGCGTTCAGCGTGCCCGCCATGCTGGCCGGCCGGCTGATCGCGCCGCTGGGCCTGCCGGCCACGGCCGAGGGCTATGCGGGCCTGGTGCTGGCCGTGGCCGCGCTGGGCGCCTGGCTGCGCTGGACTTCGCTGCGCCGCGCGGGCGCGCCAGCCGCTAACTAATCCAGCAGGGCTCGGGCTACTTCGGTGAAGCCTGCGCCGCGCTCGCCGCGCGTCACATAGCGCGGCAGGTGCGCCAGCTGCGGCACAAAACGCGCGATGTTGGCCACACCGACGCTGTTGGCAAAGGTCTTGAACATCAGCTGGTCGTTGGTGGAGTCGCCCACATAAACCCATTGATCCAGTTCGGCATCCAGGTCGCGCTGCCAGAGCTGGCGAACAATCCAGCGCGCGCCTTCGAGCTTGTTGTGGCTGCCGTACCAGCCGTTGATGTGGATGCTGCTCACCGTGGCATGCATGCCCTCGCTTTTCATGAGCGCCACGACGGCGGCGATCTGCGCGTCGCTGAGTTGCGTGAATTCGCTGTGGTCGATGGCAATGTCGGTCTCGCGGCCCGGTGAATCGGTGGCGCGTTGCACGCCCGGCAGTTCGCGTTCTATGCGCGCCAGCACGGCCTGCATGCGGCTGAAGTTGGCGCTGCGTGTGGCCGCATCCTGCTGGTAGATTTTGGCCAGCGGCCGAGGCGTGGCGCTTGCCGCATCGGGCAGCAGGGCCACCGCGCCGTTCTCCGCCACGATGGCATCGACGGGCCAGCGCGCCGCGAAGGGTTCGCTCCAGCCGACCGGGCGGCCGGTGATGGCCACGATCTTGAACCCGGCGGCTTTCAGTTCACCCAAAGCTTCCAGCGCATCGGGGGTGATCTCGCCCTCGGTGGTCAGTGTGTCGTCGATATCGGTGAAGACGCCTGTAATGCGGCGGCGCTCTGTAACAGGCCAGCGGGAAAATTCTTGCATGGTGAAATTTTCGCACGGCTCTTGCTCGCGGCTTTCAAAGGCTGAGCGGGCCCCGGGGCGGTAATTCCGTTTTCCATTCGAAGCGAGAGTAGGCGCGCCGCCGCAGACAGTGCTACAGCACGGCAAGGCGGTGCAACGACCTATCGCTTTGAATTGGAAATGGAATTACAATCGTGGCTTCCTGAGGAGCGTTGCAAGCCACACCACGTGGACCAGGCTCAGGACTTCATTGCAACCACGCTCACCCGCATGTGCTCTCTCAAGCCGGGTGAATGACTGAATTCCCCCTTTCTTGAAGCCGCATGCCCGTGGCGATTTTGCCCAGTTACTACGTCTGATTATTGGAGAACCGTATGAGCGCCGTCCTGAAACCTTCCACCGACCACATCATTGCCGACATCTCGCTTGCCGCCTGGGGCCGCAAGGAACTGAACATCGCCCAGACCGAGATGCCCGGCCTGATGGCCATCCGCGAAGAGTTCGCGAAGGCGCAGCCGCTGAAGGGCGCGCGCATCACCGGTTCCCTGCACATGACGATCCAGACCGGCGTGCTGATCGAAACCCTGCAGGCCCTGGGCGCCGACGTGCGCTGGGCTTCGTGCAACATCTTCTCGACGCAGGACCACGCCGCCGCCGCGATCGCCGCCGCCGGCACGCCGGTGTTCGCCATCAAGGGCGAAACCCTGGCCGACTACTGGGACTACACCCACCGCATCTTTGAATTCAGCGGCGCCAAAGGCACGCCTGAAGAAGGCCCCAACATGATCCTGGACGACGGCGGCGACGCGACGCTGCTGATGCACCTGGGCACCAAGGCCGAGAAAGACGCGAGCCTGATCTCCAAGCCGACCAGCGAAGAAGAGATCTGCCTGTTCAACTCAATCAAGGCCAAGCTCGCGCAAGACCCGACCTGGTACAGCCGCCGCCTGAAGAACATCATCGGCGTGACCGAAGAAACCACCACGGGCGTGCTGCGCCTCAATGAAATGTCGGCCAAGGGCACGCTGGCCCTGCGCGCCATCAACGTCAACGACTCGGTGACCAAGTCCAAGTTCGACAACCTCTACGGCTGCCGCGAATCCCTGGTCGACGCGATCAAGCGCGCCACCGACGTGATGGTGGCCGGCAAGGTCGCCCTGGTGGCCGGCTACGGCGACGTGGGCAAGGGTTCGGCCCAGGCCCTGCGCGCACTGAGCGCACAAGTGTGGGTGACCGAGATCGACCCGATCAACGCCTTGCAGGCCGCAATGGAAGGCTACAAGGTCGTGACCATGGAATACGCCGCCGACAAGGCCGACATTTTTGTGTCCGCCACCGGCAACAAGAACGTGATCACCTACGACCACATGGCGAAGATGAAAGACCAGGCCATCGTCTGCAACATCGGCCATTTCGACAACGAAATCGACGTCGCCGCGCTCGAGAAATGCACCTGGGAAGAGATCAAGCCGCAAGTCGACCACGTGATCTTCCCCGACGGCAAGCGCATCATCCTGCTGGCCAAGGGCCGTCTCGTGAACCTCGGCTGCGGCACCGGCCACCCGAGCTTCGTGATGTCGTCCAGCTTCGCCAACCAGACGATCGCCCAGATCGAGCTGTTCACCAAGCAGGCCGACTATGAAGTGGGCAAGGTTTACGTGCTGCCCAAGCACCTCGACGAAAAGGTCGCGCGCCTGCACCTGAAGAAGGTCGGCGCGGTGCTGACCGAGCTGAGCGATGAGCAGGCGGCCTATATCGGTGTCAGCAAGGCCGGCCCGTACAAGGCCAACACCTACCGCTATTAATTAGTGGCGGCGGTATTCCTCCCTCTCCCCTGGGAGAGGGCAGGGGTGAGGGCCGACGGCGTTTATTTGCCCTCAAGGATTTTTTGAGGCCGCTGGCCCTCACCCCAACCCTCTCCCAAAGGGAGAGGGAGTAGAAGACGCCTATTCCATGGAGCTACATGCGCGCTGACCTCTTCCTCGTCGACCACGGCCATGCCGCCACCCGCTCGCAGGCCCAGCGCCTGATTGCATCGGGCGTGCAGTGGCGTGCGGAGGCGGAGGCGCCCTGGAAAAAAGTCGCCAAGAACGGCGACGAGATTCCGGAAGGCGCGGAGCTTCAGCTGCTGGACACCACGGAAGCCAAATACATTTCGCGCGGCGGGCTCAAGCTCGAAGGCACGCTCAAGGCCACGGGCCTGTCCGTGGCCGGCCTGCGCTGCCTGGACATCGGCCAGTCGACCGGCGGCTTCACCGACTGCCTGCTGCAGCACGGCGCCGTGCAGGTGGTGGGGGTGGACGTGGGCCACGGCCAGCTGCATGCCAGCCTGCGCGAAGACCCGCGCGTGGTCTGCATCGAAGGCGTCAATGCGCGTTCCATGACGGCCGCCGACCTGGTGGCCGGCCATGCGGGCGATAGCGGCGACATGGATTTTTCGGATGACTTCGATGCTGGCGACGAAGGCGACGAAACGCCGACCATCGAAGCCGACTTCGACTTCCTGACCGGCGACCTGTCCTTTATCTCGCTGACGCTGGTGCTGCCCGCGGTGGTGCGCCTGCTCAAGCCCGGCGGCGACCTGCTGATGCTGGTCAAGCCGCAATTTGAATTGCAGCCCGGCCAGATCGGCAAGGGTGGCATCGTGCGCGACCCTGCCCACTTCGAGTTCGTGGAAAAGCGTTTGCGTGATGCTTGCGCGGCGCTGGGGCTTGAAGTGAAAGCCTGGCTGGCCTCGCCGATTGAAGGCGGTGACGGCAACCGCGAATTTTTCATCCAGGCCGTCAAAGGCGATGAGGTCGCGGGTGAAGACCAGCCGCTGCCGGCCGCGCCGCAGCGCAAGGTCGCCAAGCGAGTGCCGCGCGCCGAAATGCGCGCCTCCCGCGCGCCGCACGAAGACTCCGAACTCGCGCATGCAGGCCAGCCCGGCCCCGCGCGCGGCAAACGGCGCGACAAAAAAACCGACAACGAGTGAGAGATACGTGATGAACCTGCCCCTCAGCTTTGAATTCTTCCCGCCCAAGACGCCCGAAGGCGCGGCGAAACTCCGCGTGGCGCGCCAGGCGCTGTATGCGCACAAGCCCGAGTTCTGCTCGGTCACCTTCGGCGCCGGTGGCTCCACGCAGGATGGCACCTTCGGCACCGTGAAGGAAATCCTCGACGAAGGCGTGGCCGCGGCCTGCCATTTCTCGTGCGTGGGCGCGACCAAGGCCACGGTGCGCGTACAACTGGCCACGCTGCGGGCCATGGGCGTCAAGCGCCTGGTGGCGCTGCGCGGCGACCTGCCCAGCGGCTACGGCGCCGGCGGCGAGTTCCATTACGCGAGCGACCTGGTGGCCTTTATCCGTGAGGAAACCGGCGACGCTTTCCACATCGAGGTGGCGGCCTACCCCGAGGTCCATCCCCAGGCCCGATCGGCCGACGCCGACCTGCAGGCCTTCGTCAAAAAGGTCAAGGCCGGTGCCGACTCGGCCATCACGCAGTATTTCTTCAATGCCGACGCCTACTTCCGCTTCGTCGACGACGCGCAGGCCCTGGGCGTGGACGTGCCTGTGGTGCCCGGCATCATGCCCATCATCAGTTCCACGCAGCTGATGCGCTTTTCCGACGCCTGCGGCGCCGAGATCCCGCGCTGGATACGCCTGCGCCTGCAGGGCTTTGGCGACGACACCGCGTCCATCAAGAGCTTCGGCCTGGACGTGATCACCGGCCTGTGCGAGCAGCTGTATGCCGCGGGCGTGCCCGGCATCCACTTCTACACGATGAACCAGGCCGCGGCGACGACCGAAATCATCGGGCGGCTGCAGCAACGGGCCTGAGCCCGGGCCACCCCATGCGCCAGGGTGTGATGCGTTTTGCCGGTGCCGCCGGCGCGGCAGCCTTGCTGGCGCTGCTGGCGGCTTGCACAACGGCGCCGGCCACATCCCCCGCTTCGCGCACGGCAACGCCCCGGCCCGCCGCGGCGCAGCAGCACGACGCGCCCGGCCAGGCCGTTGATGACGTAGCGGCGCCTGTCCCTCTCAGCGAACGGCCGCGCCCCGAACTGTTGGGTGGCGAAGTACCGCGCGAGTTCCAGCGCGGCACGGCTTCCTGGTACGGCCCGCGCTTCAACGGCCGGCGCACTGCCAGCGGCGAGCGCTTTGACATGCGCGAATTCACCGCCGCCCACCGCAGCTTGCCCTTCGGCACCCTGGTGCGCGTGCACAGCCTGGTCAACGGCCGCGACGTGGACGTGCGCATCACCGACCGCGGCCCCTATGCCGGCAACCGCATCATCGACCTGAGCCGCGCGGCGGCCGAGGAGCTGGGCATGCTGGGCCTGGGCTTCAAGGAAGTGGTGTTGCTGGTGCCGGAGTCCACCCCTGAGGTGGCGGTGACGCCGCCGGCCGCCAGGAAGCGCCCGCCTGTACGGCGGCGCCCCGCCGCGCCCCGCACTTCACGCTAAAACGCTGCTGGCTGCGGGCGCGCCCGCTCAGTTGCTCAATTCACGAAGGTCACGTCGTCTCTGGGCTGCGGCGGGATCTTGATGGCAAGCGCCTTGACGGGCCCGCTGGTCACCAGCGTACCGCCGTGTGCCGTGCCTTTGGGAATGATGATCAGCGTGCCCGGCTTGAACTCCTTGCGTTCGCCGCCCAGCCACATCGCGCCGCTGCCTTCGATGATGTACTGGATCTCGTCGGTTTTCGGGTGAATGTGTTTTGCCACGTTGCCGGATTGAATGCCGATGGTGGCGTTGTCGGTGATGACCAGTCCCCTGGCGTTCATTTCGGGGTTTGGGGTGGGGGGAATCTCGCTGTGCTTGAGCGCAGCAAGGTCAATCATCGCCGGCGCCAGGGGCACGGCTTGCGCATGCGCATCGGGCAAGGCGCGTTGGGCCAGCGGTGACAACGCGATTCCGGCCACAAAGGCCAGTGTGACGGCAAAGCCGAGGGCGGTGGTGGTGTGGCGCATGGAATCCTTTTTGAGGTGTTGTGGTTTGGGCGGGCCAGTATGACCATATTGCGCCCGGCTTGCTTGGCTGAATTCAATCCGCAATGTGCCCGGCGCATCCGACAGCCGCGCAGGGTCAATCAGCACTGACTGGCGCAAACTGTTTCAATTTATTAGAATTTCAGTAATTCCTGAAAATTCAATAAACCAAAGAGGCCCGGCGCCATGAACCTGCCCCCCTTAACCCAGCGTTTTGTCCTGCATTTCGGTGAAATGGGCAGCCGCTGGGGCATCAACCGCACCGTGGGGCAGATTTATGCCCTTTTATATGTGTCGCCGCGCGCCCTCAATGCCGACGAAATCGGCGAGGCGCTGGCGTTCTCGCGTTCCAACGTCAGCATGGGGCTCAAGGAGCTTCAGTCCTGGAACCTGGTGCGCTTGCAGCACCTGCCCAATGACAGGCGCGAGTATTTCCAGGCGCCTGAAGACGTCTGGGCCATCTTCCGCACGCTGGCCGAAGAGCGCCGCAAGCGGGAGATCGACCCGACGCTGTCCATGCTGCGCGATGCGCTGATGGAGCACCCCTCGCATGCGGACGACATTCACGCCCAGGCGCGCATGAAGCAGATGCACGACCTGATCGAGCTCATGACGGGCTGGCTGGCCGACGTGCAGAAAATGGATTCGGCGACCCTGATGAGCCTCATGAAGATGGGCGCCAAGGTGCAGAAGCTGCTGGAGATGAAGGACAAGGTCGCCAGCACCATGAAGGCCGGTTTGACAGGCCGCGCGCCATCCACCACAGTGGCGGCTCAGCCTTCCGAAGCGCCCGCATCACCCGCAGCGCTGCCTGCCAACCTTCCCGATGACACCAGGAGTTGACGATGGACGGACTTGACGCATTCCTGTTGGCCCGCATCCAGTTCGCGGCCAACATCACCTTCCACATCCTGTTCCCGACCATCAGCATCTCGCTGGGCTGGGTGCTGCTGTACTTCAAGCTACGCTTCGTCAAAAGCCAGGACCAATTCTGGATGGACGCCTACCAGTTCTGGGTGAAGATTTTCGCGCTGACCTTCGCGCTGGGCGTGGTCAGCGGCATCACCATGAGCTTCCAGTTCGGCACCAACTGGCCGGGCTATATGCAGAAGGTCGGCAACATCGCCGGCCCGTTGCTGGCCTATGAGGTGCTGACGGCTTTCTTCCTGGAGGCCACCATGCTGGGCGTGATGCTGTTCGCGCGCGAACGCGTCAGCGAGACCATGCACACCGTGGCCACCCTGCTGGTGGCGGGCGGCACCACGCTGTCGGCCTTCTGGATCCTGGCGCTCAACTCCTGGATGCAGACGCCCGCCGGGTTTGAAATGATCAACGGCCAGGCGCATGTGACGAGCTGGGTTGAAGTCATCTTCAACCCCTCCTTCCCGTACCGGCTCACGCACATGCTGCTGGCTTCCGGACTCACGGTGGCCTTTCTGGTGGCCGGAATTTCGGCCTACCGCTGGCTGCGCAACGACCGCGGGGCCGAAGTGATGGCCGGCCTGAAGACCGGTATCTACATGGCCGCGATGTTGATTCCGCTGCAGATTGTCGCGGGCGACCAGCACGGCCTCAACACGCTGGAGCACCAGCCGGCCAAGCTGGCGGCGATGGAGGGCATCTGGAAAACCGAAAAAGGCGTGCCCGCGATTCTGTTCGCCTTGCCGGACGAAAAGGCCAAGGCCAACCGCTATGAAATCGCGATCCCCAAGCTGGCCTCGCTCTACCTCACGCACTCGATGGACGGCGAGGTCAAGGGCCTGGACCAGTTCGAGGGCAAGCACCCGCCCGTGGCGCCGGTGTTCTGGGCCTTCCGCATCATGGTCGGTGTGGGCGTGCTGATGCTGCTGGTCAGCTGGGCCAGCGTGCTGCAGCTGGCACCGTGGAAGAAAGACCCGGCGCGCACCTTGACGGTGTGGCATGCCCGCCTGCTGGTGGCCATGACTTTCGCGGGCTGGATCGCGCTGGTCGCCGGCTGGTACGTGACCGAAATCGGCCGGCAACCCTGGCTGGTGACTGGTGTGCTGACGGCGGCCGACGCGGCCTCGAAGGTACCGGCGCCGCGCATCGCGCTGACTTTGTCGCTGTATCTCGCGCTGTACGCGGTGCTGCTGGCGTCTTATGTGTCGGTGGTCTTCTACCTCGCGCGGCACAGAAAGCATGCGGACAAGCCTTTCGGTGATGACGACAACACCGCGGGCGAAACCGAAAAAGAACTCAACGTCGTGAACTATCCCGAAAAGGAAGGAGCATCCCATGCTTGATCTTGCCCCCGACCTGACGCAAGCCGCCGGCTGGATGCCGATCGTTTTCCTGGTGGTGATGGGGCTGGCGATGCTGGCCTATGTGATCCTGGACGGTTACGACCTCGGCGTGGGCGTGCTGATGCGCCGAGCCAGCGACGAGGACAAGGACACCATGATCGCCAGCATMGGCCCGTTYTGGGATGCSAACGARACCTGGCTGGTGCTGGGCGTTGGCATCCTGCTCACGGTGTTTCCGCTGGCGCACGGCGTGATCCTGGGCGCGCTCTACCTGCCGGTGGCTTTCATGCTGATAGGCCTGACCTTGCGCGGCGTGGCCTTCGACTTCCGGGTGAAGGCGCGCGCCAGCCACAAGCCGCTGTGGAACCGCATGTTCTACACCGGCTCGCTGCTGGCGAGCTGGTCACAGGGCTATATGCTGGGCTCGCTGGTCACCGGTTTTGCCAGCAACTGGTGGACCATCGTGTTCAACGCGGTGATCGGCCTGTCCCTGGTGGCGGCCTACTGCCTGATGGGCGCGGGCTGGCTCATCATCAAGTCCGAGGGCGAGCTGCAACTGCGCGCGGTGCGCTGGGCGCGTGCCAGCCTGTGGTTCACCATGGCCGGGGTGGCTGCGATCTCCATTGCCACGCCGCTGGTCAGCCACAGTATTTTTAACAAGTGGTTCTCCTTTCCCAACATCGTGCTGCTGCTGCCGATCCCGGCCGCCACGCTGGTGCTGTTCGGTGTGATCTTCCGCAGCCTGCAGCGCCTGCCGGTGCGGCTGGCGCAGGGCAATGAATACGGCGCCTGGGTGCCCTTCGGCGCGACGGTAGGTGTGTTCATGCTGGCCTTCTACGGCCTGGCCTACAGCCTGTTTCCCTGGCTGGTGATCGACAGCCTGGACATCTGGAAAGCCGCCGCCGCGCCCGAAGCCATGGGCGTGATCCTGGCCGGGGCGGCGGTGGTGCTGCCGATGATCATCGGCTACACGGTCTTTGCGTATCGTGTGTTTTGGGGCAAGAGCACTGCCCTCAAATACTAGCGCTACAAACTGATTTCTGGCGCGGGCGCCACGGCTTCCAGTTCCAGCAAAAACGCCTCGGCCGATTCATAGCGCTGCTCGGGCCTTTTGGCCATCAGCTTGTTGACGATGCCTTGCAGGTCCGCATGCGGGGCCGGCAATGCGGGGGTCTCGGCGTTCAGGTGCTTGGCCAGCAGAAGCTCAAGTGACTCGGCGATGTAAGGCCTGCGATGGGCCAGCATCTCGAACAGCATCACGCCCAGGCTGTAGAGGTCGGACAGCGCCGTCACCTTGCGGCCGGTGGCTTGCTCGGGGCTCATGTAATAGGGCGTGCCGACCACATCGCCGTGGTGAGTCTGCGTCAGGCCCATGTTCTGCGATTGCAGCATGGACTTGGCGATGCCGAAGTCGGCCAGCGCCACGCTGCCGTCGGCGCGCAGCATGACGTTTTCGGGTTTGATGTCGCGGTGCACGATGCCGTGCGCGTGGATGGCCGACAGGGCCTGGGCGATTTCGCGCGCGACCATCAGCGCCTGCGGCCGCGCCAGGCTGGGACCGAACAGGCCGCGCAGGTCGCCGCGCTCGAAGTACTCCATCGCGATGTAGGCATGCTCGTCGGTGAAGCCCTGGTCATAGATCTTGATGACGTGCGGATGGTCTATCTTGCACAGCAGGGCGTATTCCTGGATGAAGCGCACCAGGTGTTCGGAGGCTTCCTTGCCGCGCGAGTCCAGCACCTTGAGCACGATGGGCAGGCCGTCGGACTCGCGCTCGCTGAGGTAGACCTCGGTCATGCCGCCCGCGCCTATCTTGCGCGTGATGCGGTAGCCCTTGAGCCGCACCGGCTCGGTGCTGGCGTCGAAGCGCAGATCCTTGAGGGCCGAGAGCTTGGAGTCCAGCGCGCCCTTGACGGCGCGCGCGGTGATGTCGGAATTGGCGCGCACCGCGTCGCTGATCTCCTTGGCGCGCTCGGTCAGGCTGGCCATGCCGTGGATCTTGTCCTCCATGGTGGTGACCAGGCCGATCACTTCCACCACGTCGATGGCGAGGTTCTTGCCCGGCACCACCAGCGAGGTGTGGACGCCGGTCTGTATGCCGGTGCCGGCCAGGCCCAGGGCCTCTTCGCTGGCCATGACCGTCCAGCCCATTTCCTCGGACGCGCTTTCCAGTCGCGCGGCCAGGGTCACGGTTTCGCCGACGGGGGTGACTTCCTTGTTCTGCTGCGTGCCGAGCTGGCACAGCGTGACGGCGCCGCTGTGGATTCCCACGCCCATGGCAAAGGGCGGCAGCGCGCGCGCGCTGAAGCGTTCATCCAGCCAGTCGCGGAATTCATGCGTGGCCAGCGCCATGGCCAGGGCGGCGGAAATCGCCCGGCGCGGAGCCGGCAGCGGCGAGCCCGTCATGGTGTCCGAAAACACCGCCATCAGGCCGTCGCCGATGAACTTGATGTGGCGGCCGCTGTTCTTCAGCACGGGTTCGGAGACGCGTTCGAAGTATTCGGTGAGCAATTGCGAAACTTCGGCGGCGCTGAGTTTTTCGGCGATGGACGTGAAATTGCGGATGCTGGCAACCAGCACCGTGGCGCTGGAAATTTCTTCGGTCTGCGCCGTGGCGGGAATGTCCACGGGGACCGAGTCGGGCCGGTCGCCGCTGATGCGGTTGGAGAAGGCCGCGCGCAGGCGCTGTTCGCCGGCGGCCACTTCCGAATCAATGGCTTCGCGCACCCGCGCTTTTTTCTTGAGCTGGGCATTGACGGCGTCCAGCAGCTCGGCACGGCTGAAGGGCTTGGACAGGTAGTCGTCGGCGCCGGAAGTCATGCCGCGGCGCATGCTGTCGCGATCGTCCAGCGCCGTGAGCAGCATGAAGGGGGTGTTGGCCATGTCGCGGTCGGCGCGCAGGGTGGCCAGCAGCTCGAAGCCGTTCATGCCGGGCATGCCGACGTCGGAGATGATCAGGTCCGGCTTGCTGGCGCGGGCCAGCGCCAGGCCTTGCACGCCGTCGGATGCGGCGGCGGTCTCAAAACCCTCGAGCTTGAGCAGGCGCACGATGTTGCTGCGGATGGCGTCGTCGTCTTCAACGATCAGAATCAGTGTCATGTTTGTCCCCGGGAGATGGGCAGGCTGACCGTGAACCGGGTGCCTGCGCCTGGCGTGCTCGCCACTTCGATTTTGCCGTGGTGCAGGTCGACGGCGTGTTTCACGATGGCCAGGCCCAGGCCCGAGCCCTGGCGGTTGCCGACGTTGGAGCCGCGGTGAAAGCTCTCGAACAGCCGCGGCAGGTCGGCGGTCGGGATGCCAATGCCTTCGTCGCTGACCTGCAGGACCAGCTCGTCCTTGCCGCCGCCCAGCGTCAGCACCACCACGCTGCCCGGGGCGGAATACTTGCAGGCGTTGGTCAACAGGTTGCTGGTGATGTGGCGTATCAGCCGCTCATCGAGCATGACCAGCTGCGAAAAAGCGTCGTGGCCGACCGGCGCCTCGAACTCGATGGCATGCTGGCCGGCGTCGCTGGTGTGCACCTCGGKCACGAGTTTGCGGCACAGCGCCGCGATGTCCACCGGCCGCAGGTTGAGCCTGAGCTTGCCGGCATCGGCCTGGCCGACGGTCAGCATGTCTTCGAGCATGCCCTGCATGCGCTTCACCGCGACCACCAGGTCGGCCATGATGTCCTGGCGCTCGCGATGCGTGATTTTTTCGCCGTAGTGCTCTATCAGTTCGGCCGAGGACAGAATGGTTGCCAGCGGCGTGCGGAATTCGTGCGAAGCCATGGAGACAAAGCGAGTCTTGAGCTCGCCCAGTTCGCGCTCACGCACCAAAGCGCGCCGGGTTTCCTCGTCGGCTTCCTTGCGGCGCGTGATGTCCACGTAGGTCCAGACCGAGCCGTCCTCGGGCCGGCTGCGGTCCAGCGCCGAGCCGTCCAGCTGCACCCAGATCAGTTCGCCGTTCTTGCGGCGCATGCGGGCTTCGGCCGAGAACAGGCCGGTCTGCGTGATCTGCGCGTAGGCCAGCGCGCCCAGGCGCTCGAACTCTTCGTCGTCGGGATAGTGCACCCGGGTTTCCTGGCCCAGCAGCTCGGCCGGGCTGTAGCCCAGCATGGCGGCCAGCGTGCGGTTCAGCCACTGGTGGCGCCGCGCCTTCAGGAAGGTCACGCCGACGGCGGTGGTCTCCAGGATGGCCTCGCGCTGCACCAGCGCGCTCTTGAGTTCCTGGTCGAGCCGGCGGCGTTCGCTGATGTCGGACATGAGCACCAGCAGGGCCGGCTCGCCGTCCCATTCGATGCGCGTGCCGTAGATGCTGGCCCAGCCGGTGCGCAGCGATTGCGCCATGGCTTCGCGCGGCGGCGTGATGAAACGGGCCTCATAGGCGCTGACCATGGTGCCCGACTGCATGAGTTCGCGGCGCTGCTGCACGATGGGCCGGTCGTCGGGATGTATCAGGTGCAGCGAAGGCAGGCCGATGAGCGCGCAGCCGAACAGCTCCTGCGCGCTGGCATTGGCAAAACGGACGATGCCTTTTTGCACCACGAGGATGGTGTCGTTGACGTTTTCCACGACCGCCCGGTAGCGCTCGGCGGCGGACTGGGTCAGGGCCTCCAGCCTTTTGCGTTCGGTGACGTCCTTCAGGAAAAACAGGTCCGCGGGTGCGCCCTCCCAGTCCACCAGCACGCCGTTGATTTCCACCCAGGAAACCGTGCCGTCGTCGCGCTGGAATCGCGCTTCAAAGGCTGGGACGACATTGCCGGCGGCGCGCAACTGGTGCTTGCCGGAGACAAACTCGCGATCGTCCGGATGGATGAACTCGATCATGAGCCGGTCGGCCATGGTGCCGGCCTGCGTACCCAGCAAGGCCAGGCAGGGCGGATTGGCGAAACGGAGCAGGCCGCCCTGGCCCACGCAGATGTTCTCGGTCGCCAGGTCGACCATGGTCTGGTAGCGCGCCAGCGAGGCGCCCAGCTCGCGCGTGCGCAGCGCGACCTGCCGCGCGATTTCGGCTTCCATGGATTCCTCGTCCGCCGAAGCCGCGTAGTCAACGCCCGAGCCGCTGCCGGGTGTGCCGGGCAGGGCAGGGGAGGTCGGATGTGCCTGAACGGGCATGAGGGTCGTAAAAACGCCGGTGAAAGATCAGAAGAGTGGGGGCTGCGGGTGCGGGAAAGGTGACAGGCAACCTTGCCACAACTCACCGCGGCGGTAAAGACAGGAAAACATGCGCGCGCGGCGCTGCAAACCCGCTAGCCTCGGCGCCGCAAGGCGCTTGCCCCGTGCGCTTCAGCCGCCGTGTTCGAGCGTGAAGCCCGCGTTTCGGTCCTGGCCCAGCAACGCCACCATCTGCGGCAGGGCCGCTTGCAGCTCCGCTTTGAGCGTGTGGGGCGGGTTGATGACGAACATGCCGCTTGCGGGAAGCCCGGGGCGAATCACTTCGCCGCTTGTATCTGTCGTTAACTTGCTCGATTTCACCGTTAAAGCCGCATTCAGCCAGCTGCGACCGCTTTTGACGGCCAGGGTTTTGAGTTTTCGTGGTAAATCGTGCGCTTCGGGGCGCGGAATGATGGGGTACCAGACCACATAGGTGCCAGTGGCAAAACGCTTGAGGGCGTCGGCCATGCAGGTGGCCACGCGGCCGTAGTCGCTCTTCATTTCGTAGCTGGGATCGCAGAGCACCATGGCCCGTCGGGCCGGCGGGGGCAAAAAGGTTTTGAGCGCTTCAAAGCCGTCTTCGCGGGCAACCGCCACCTGGCGGCCTACGCCCAGCTGCTCGATGTTGCCGGAAAGCGACTTGAAATCGGTGGGGTGCAACTCGAACAGCTTGAGCTTGTCGCGCCCGCTCAGGAATTGCTGCTCGATGAAGGGCGAGCCCGGGTAAATCTTGAGGTGGGCGAGGTCGCCGGTTTCGGCGAACTGCGGGTTCAGGCCGCGCAGCAGGTCAATGTAGTCCTGCAGCGCCGGCGCCCAGGCCGGGGCAGCGGCGGGTTTGGCCGCGCCGGCTGCTGCGGTTTTGCTAGCAGCCGGCGCTTTTTTGGCGGGGGCTGCAGCCACTTTGGGCTCGGACAGCAGGCGAAAAATGCCTTCTTGGGCCTCGCCGCTGGTTTCGGTGTAATCACCGTCCAGCCGGTACAGGCCCGCGCCGGCGTGCGTGTCGATCACGGTCAGCGCCGTGTCTTTCTGGGTCAGGTACTTCATCAACGCGATCAGCGTGGTGTGCTTGAGCACGTCGGCGTGGTTGCCTGCGTGGAAGGCGTGGCGATAGGAAAACATGGGCCTATCCTACCTTCTTGCCGGGGGGAAATGCCTTAAAAGCAGCCGAATATTGACGCAAGTCCTTGATTTTTCATATAATCGTTGGCTCTGCAGCGCCTAGTGGTTCCGCGGCAGAGGCTAAACAATACTGCCTAAGAGGTTCTCATCAGAAGAACACCGACCGCAGAAAAGAACCCGACAAACCATTTTTTCGAAAGAAAACTCATGAAAACGTTCAGCGCAAAACCCGCTGACGTGACGCACGAGTGGTTTGTGATTGACGCGACCGACAAGGTCCTCGGACGAGTAGCCAGCGAAGTTGCTCTCCGTTTGCGCGGCAAACACAAGGCCATTTATACGCCTCACGTCGATACCGGTGACTTCATCGTCATCATCAACGCAGCCCAGCTGCGCGTCACCGGCGCCAAGTCGACCGACAAGATCTACTATCGCCATTCCGGATATCCAGGCGGCATCACTGCCACCAACTTCCGCGACATGCAAGCCAAGCACCCCGGCCGCGCTTTGGAAAAAGCCGTCAAGGGCATGCTGCCCAAGGGCCCGCTCGGCTACGCCATGATCAAGAAACTCAAGGTGTACGGTGGTGCAGAGCACCCGCATACCGCCCAACAGCCCAAAGTGCTGGACATCTAAGGAGCTATTGATGATTGGTGAATGGAACAATGGCACCGGCCGTCGCAAATCCAGCGTCGCCCGTGTGTTTATCAAAAAAGGCACCGGCAAGATCACGATCAATGACCGTGACATCCAGGTGTTCTTCGGTCGTGAAACCTCGATCATGATCTGCCGCCAACCCCTGTTTCTGACGAACCACGTCGAGACGTTTGACATCATGGTCAACGTCCACGGCGGCGGCGAGTCCGGCCAGGCCGGCGCGGTGCGCCACGGTATCACCCGTGCGCTGATCGATTACGACGCAACGCTGAAGCCGGCCCTGAGCCARGCTGGCTTYGTGACMCGCGATGCRCGTGAAGTCGAACGTAAAAAAGTCGGTTTCCGTTCTGCTCGCCGTCGCAAGCAGTTCAGCAAGCGCTAAATCCGCTTTGCTCCCCAAAAAAGCCGCCTGGTGCAAGCCTGGCGGCTTTTTTCATGGGCCGTCCGTCCGGCAAACCCGGATGCAAACCCTTACTGTGGCTTTACCGGTATTGTGGGGATTAATACCCTTTCTGGGCCTCGTCTGCGTGCACAATGCACGCTCCCCGAACCGAAAACAGCAGGGCCCTTTTTTGAAATTTCGCCTGTTTCGCCGTCGCCTGACCATCAGTTCCCCGCGCATGTCGGTGCGCAGCTCGCTCCCTTGGCCCTTGCGCTGGATCGCCGGCGCCCTGATGCTCGGCTTTTCCGGTGCCATCGCCTTGTGGGCCTTCGAGTTCGGCAAGGGCATCACCGGCACGGACACGGGCAGCAAGGAAGAACTGGTGCTGCTGCGGCAGGAATTGGCCAGCCTGCGCTCGGATCGCGACAAGGCGCAGTCCATCGCCAACACCTCAGGCAGCCTGTTGACCGCCGAAAAAGCCGCCCAGGAAAAAATGATGAGCCAGATCCGGCAGCTGGAAGCGGACAACCGAAGCCTGCGCGACGACCTGGGCTTTTTTGAAAAGCTGCTGCCGGCCGGTAGCGCCGAAGTGGCAACCATACGCAGCCTGCAGGCCGAAAGGCTGTCTGACACCCAGCTCAAGTGGCAGGTGCTGGTCATCCAGGCTGAAAAGGCCGCCCCGAATTTCAACGGAAAACTCGACCTGACCGTCCACGGAACCCAGGCCGGCAAGCCCTGGAGCATGACTTTGCCCGGAGGGCCGCAAACTTTACAGTTCAAACAGTACCGGCGTGTGGAGGGTGTCCTCGACTTGCCCCCCCAAGCCGTGGTACAAAGTGTTACAGCTAAGGTCATTGAGGGAACAGCGGTCAGATCTTCCCAGACCTTCAAGCTTTGAATGAATTTCCCCCAGCCATCCCGCCCATTGCACACCGACCCAGCACAGGAATTTTTGTATGTTTGGAAAAAAGAAACAGCCGCCCATCAAAAGCCTGATTGCCCAGGGCAGCTGTATTGAAGGCAACCTGAAGTTCACCGACGGCCTGCGCATAGACGGCGAGGTCATAGGCGACATCCGGGCCGCCGAAGGCAGCTCCAGCATCCTGGTGATCAGCGAGTCCGCCACCGTGACCGGCTATATCCACGCCGACCACGTCATCATCAACGGCCGCGTCATGGGGCCCGTGCATGCTTCCGAGCTGCTCGAGCTGCAGCCCAAGGCGAAGATCGAGGGCGACGTGTCCTACAAAGCGCTTGAAATGCACCAGGGCGCCGTCATCTTTGGACAGTTGCGTCCCACCACGCATCCGGAGCTGGAAGAAAAGCCCACGCTCAAGCTGGCGGCCAACAATATCTAAGCCTGCCGGGTGGATTTTGAGAGTAAGCGCTCACAAATAGATGGCTGCGCCTAACACGCATGGGCGTTATGGTTGATTGAATTGCTGTACTATTTGCCTATCAGTGCCGCCATAGCCTGCAGCCCCGAATCGCGGACGATGTTCGCTTGATGATGTATTGGAGTTCCCATGAGTGCCGTTGCCGAAAATATCCAGACCGAAATGCCCGCGCCTTTTGTCTTCACCGACAGCGCCGCCTCCAAGGTGGCTGAGCTGATCGCCGAAGAAGGCAATCCCGACCTGAAGCTGCGCGTGTTCGTCCAGGGCGGCGGCTGCTCCGGCTTCCAGTATGGTTTCACCTTTGATGAAATCACCAACGAAGACGACACCACCATGACCAAGAACGGCGTGTCCCTGCTGATCGACGCCATGAGCTACCAGTACCTGGTGGGCGCCGAGATCGACTACAAGGACGACCTTGAAGGCGCCCAGTTCGTCATCAAGAACCCTAACGCCACCAGCACCTGCGGCTGCGGTTCCAGCTTCTCGGCCTGAGGCGAATCCCGCACCCCGCTCAAAAAGCCGCCCTCGAGGCGGCTTTTTGCTGTCTGGTCCAATCTTTCATCTGTTCAATGCGCTGAACCAAGTTCGCCCTTTTTCATCTCTCATCCATGCAGGCAGAAGAAAAATCATTGCGTGTGCTGCTCTGGCTGGTGGCCATCGGCTTCTTCATGCAGACCCTGGACGCCACCATCGTCAACACCACCCTGCCGGCCATGGCCCGCAGTTTCGGCGAAAGCCCTTTGCGCATGCAGTCGGTGGTGGTGGCCTATTCCCTCACCATGGCCATGCTGATTCCCGCCTCCGGCTGGATCGCCGACCGCTTCGGCACGCGGCGCGTGTATGTGGGCGCGATCTCCTTGTTCGTCGTCGGCTCGATTGCCTGCGCGCTGTCCGGCAATTTGATGCAGCTGGTGGCGGCGCGCGTGGTGCAGGGCATGGGCGGGGCGCTGCTGCTGCCGGTGGGCCGGCTCGCCGTACTGCGTGCCTTTCCGCGCGAGCGTTTTTTGCAGGCCATGAGTTTCATCGCCATTCCCGGCCTGATCGGCCCGCTGATAGGCCCCACCCTGGGCGGCTGGCTGGTCGAGGTGGCCACCTGGCACTGGGTCTTCCTCATCAACATTCCGGTGGGGCTGCTGGGCGGGGTGGCGACGGTGTTCTATATGCAGGACAACCCGCGGATGCAGGTGCCGCGCTTTGACCTGCCGGGTTATCTGTTCCTGGCCTTCGGCATGGTGGCCGTCTCGCTCGCGGTGGACGGACTGTCGGGCCTGGGCCTGAAGCAGGCCAGCGTGCTGGTGCTGCTGGTGTTCGGCATGGCCAGCCTCACCGCCTACTGGCTACATGCGGCCAGGCGGCCCGACCCTCTGTTTTCACCCAAGCTGTTTTCGATTCCCACGCTCAGCATAGGCCTGCTCGGCAACCTGTTCTCGCGCCTGGGCAGCTCCTGCATGCCCTTCCTGGTGCCCTTGCTGTTGCAGGTCAGCCTGGACTATTCGCCGCTGCAGGCCGGCATGATGATGGTGCCGGTCGCCGTGGCCAGCATGCTGGTCAAGCGCGTCACCACGCCGTTGATCACGCGCTACGGCTACCGCCGGGTGCTGGTGACCAATACCGCGTTGGTGGGTTTCACCATGGCCAGTTTCGCGCTCGTCACGCCGGCCCAGCCGCTGTGGCTGCACATCCTGCAACTGGCCTGCTTCGGCGCGGTCAATTCCATGCAGTTCACCGCGATGAACACCGTCACCCTGCGCGACCTCGACAGCAGCATGGCCAGCAGCGGCAACAGCCTGCTGTCCATGGTCCAGATGCTGGCCATGAGCATGGGCGTGGCCGCCGCCGGCGCGGTGCTGGCCGCCTTCACGGGTTTCTTCGGCGCCGCCGAAGCGGTGCAGACGCTGCACTCCTTCCAGGCGACGTTTGCCGCGATGGGGTTGATCACGCTGGCCTCGGCGGGGATCTTCTGGCAGCTCTCGCCGGAGGTGAGGGTGGTGAAGAAGGCTGAGGTTACTGAGGCTTCAGGGCAAGGATAGGTTTTGCTTGTTCCGACGGCGGGTCCCTTCCTTAGGCCTGCTGGCCGGGGGTAGCCCGGCGGCTACTCACTTTTCTTTTGCTTCGCCAAAAGAAAAGTAAGCAAAAGAAAAGGCGACCCTGGTTGCTGCGTCCCTGCGCTTCGCTGCGGGCAACCTGCGGTGCTCGGTCCAGACGGGGTCTCGCTAA